>DZCT01000390.1 GCA_022736535.1 Desulfatirhabdium butyrativorans
TGCGTCAGCATTCCTTTGGGGATAAATCCTATCTTCCCGTAAGCCCAGTCATTGAGAAACACCTTGTCAACAAAACCTTTCAAAATCGCAGGCATTCCGCCCCACCAGATCGGAAAAATAAAAAACAGATAATCTGCGGCTGTGATGCGTGCCTGATATTCTCCGACTTTGGGATCCAGAAATGCTCCTTTCCGGTAAATCGCCAGTTCCTCGCGTGTCAGCACCGGATTAAAGCCGTCTTTGTTCAAATCCAGCACATCCACCTGATTTTTTTCGGTCTTCAGTCCGGAAACCGCCGCCTCCAGAATCGCATGATTGAAACTGCCCTCCCATGGATGGGCATAAATCACCAAAACTTTCATAAGATTATCTCCTCTGACTTCTGATCTCTCCTGCCGACACATATTATATAGTAATCCGCTTTCGGTTTTTTGCGGCATATTTTCTGCATAAATGCCGTATTCCGGTTTCAGTTATCTGTCTGTGTCCCTCTGTGTGCGTCTGCGGCAAAAAAAGCAAAATCGGATCAGTATAAATATGAAATTTAATCAAGAAGCTTGCATAAAAAAAAAAAATGTGTTAAAAAAAAATAATCGGGGCGTGGCGCAGTCTGGCGAGCGCGTCTGTTTTGGGGACAGAAAGTCGGAGGTTCAAATCCTCTCGCCCCGACCAAAGAACAGTCATTATCGGAAATCAAAAGATCTTTAAAAAATATCTTTGCTTCTTTGCGCCCTTGGCGTGCTTTGCGAGAAACCTTTTTTTATTTCTCGCAAAGAACGCAAAGGAACAAAGCTTTTTAAAAAATATCTTTGCTTCATTACTTCTTTGCGCCCTTGGCGTGCTTTGCGAGAAACCTTTTTTTCTCAGTTCGTCAAACTCTGAATCGGCGCGGGGATTCGTCCGCCGAGCCGGATAAAGCGGTTTTCGCCGGTCGCATTGTTCACCGGCATGATGACCGACTGCCCCAGAAGCCCCCCGAAATAGGCGTAATCTCCAGCTTTTTTTCCCGGCACCGGGATCAGCCGGGTCGCGGTGGTCTTTTTATTGATGACGCCGATTGCCATTTCATCGGCAATAATCGCCGCGACCGTATCCGCCGACGTATCTCCCGGAATGGCAACCATGTCCAAGCCCACGGAACACACGCTGGTAATCGCCTCCAATTTTTCCAAAGACAGATGCCCCGCGCCCGCGGATGCCGAGATGTTCAGGTCTTCGCTCACCGGAATGAACGCGCCGCTCAGACCGCCCACATGCGAACTGGCAAATGCGCCGCCTTTTTTCACCGCATCGTTCAACAGCGCAAGCGCGGCGGTGGTGCCGGGAACGCCGATGCTCAACAGTCCGAGACTCTGAAAGATTTCTCCCACGCTGTCGCCCACATTCGGCGTGGGCGCAAGAGACAGGTCAACCACGCCGAAAGGAATCTTCAGATTCTCGGCAACTTCTCTGCCGATGAGTTCTCCGACACGCGTCACTTTGTACGCGGTGCGTTTGATGATTTCCGAAATCTGCCCCAAATCTAATTTCGGATTTGCTTCCAAAGCTCGGTCAATCGCCTTTTTTACCACTCCGGGACCGCTCACGCCCACGTTTATCACCGCATCCGCTTCGCCGATCCCGAGATACGCGCCTGCCATGAAGGGAATGTCTTGGGGAATATTGGCGAAAACGCAGAGTTTGGCGCACGCGATGCCGTCTCTTTCCGCAGAAAGAGCGGCAGCCTGTTTGATGATTTTTCCCATGAGAAATACCGCGTCCATGTTGATGCCGGCGCGGGTGGACGCCACATTCACGGACGCGCAGACCCGCTCGGTTTCCGCGAGCGCGTGGGGAATCGCCTCAATCAGCGCCCGGTCGCCTTTAGCAATGCCTTTTTCCACCAACGCACTGAATCCGCCGATAAAATCAACATTTGCTTCTTTGGCGGTCTCGTTGAGCGTTTTGGCGACCTCGACCAACTGTCCGGCAGAAAACGGCGCACCCACCACCGCAATCGGGCTGACGGCAATGCGTTTGTTCACTACCGGAATGCCGTATTTGTCGCCGATCCGGTCGCATACGCTCACAAGATTTTCGGCAAGTTTCAGGATTCGGCTGCGGATATTTGACTTCAGGATGTTCAGGTCATGGCTGGCGCAATCCAAAAGACTGACACCGAGCGTAACGGTTCGCAAATCTAAGTGTTCGCTTTGAAGCATCTCAAGCGTGGAAAGGATTTCTCTTTCGGTGAGCATAATGCTAAGATTCCTTCATTTGAGTTTTACTCAAATTGTAAAAATTCTGTGTTTTACAATCCGGAGTGCAAAAATGAGCGAAGCAAAATTTTTGCTTTTGTATTTTATGGATGCTAAAATTTCATTTTAGCACTCCGGAGAGGGCGCGGCGGCGGGCATTACGACTATTTCATTTTTTCTTTAAATTCGGCTACGGTGAGGCATTCCACGCCGATGTTTGCAATGTCTCTTATGTTTGCCTCGGCGATTTCCGGAGTTTGGGCAGAAGTTGCGTCGGTCAGCAATATGACGTGATAACCGTAAGAAATGCCGTCAAAAATCGTGGTTCTGATGCAGTTCGGATATTGCGTTCCGCAGACGGCAATATGCGTGATTCCCAGTCTTCTGAGCATGAAGTCAAGTTCTGTCTGCATGAAGCCGCTGAAGCGGTTTTTGATGACTTGGTATTCTCCCGGCAGCGGTTTTAATTCCTCCACAATTTCAGCGCCTTTTGTGGATGGCACGCAGTAGGGTTTTTCCTGCGTAAAGCCTTTGAAGCGTGTGATTTCAATATCGCTGCCGTCGGCTCTGTATGCGCGTATGACGTGAAAAACCGGCAGTGTTTTGTTGCGGAAAAAACCCAATGCTTCCCGAATCTTGGGAATGCTGGCAACCGCCCCCGTCACGCAGGCGGGCGCGCCGGGAAGGACAAAATCATTCTGCATGTCAATGATGATGAGCGCGTATTTTTTGTTTTGTTTTTCCATCGTAATTATCTCCTTATTATCTCCTTTTTCTCGTTCCCAAGCCGGGGCTTGGAAAATGTAGGGACACGCCGCCGGCCTGCCCTTGCTTCGTACCGACACATATCCGTTAAAACCGACGCATCCCTAATTTATCGGCGAGGGCACGCCGGCGGCGTGTCCCTACAATTATCTTAATCCGGCAATCTTTTGCAGGACAAATATCACATCGTTCATTTCCACTTTGCCGTTTTTATCTGCATCGGCCGCGGTGCCGGCGGGATTTACATTCATACCCGCCAAGACTTTGAGAGCGGTAACCACGTCGGCTATTGTAAACAGGTCAGAGCTTAAAGGATTCAGTCCCTCATCCACTTCGTACCCGTCTGCCATGCCGTCATCGTCCGTATCTTCCAGATTCGGATTTGTGCCGATTTCATGTTCTTCCAGGAATCTCTGACATAGCCGGATATGATACAACTTTTTTGCTGCTACGCCGCCGTATAATTCTGCTCAGACTGATTTGCCGCTATGTTGGAATATGTGCGGTTCTGAGGCGTAAAAGAATATCCGCTTTTTTCCGGCGTAACCGTGCCGGGCCAGCCTTTGCTCACGGATTTGCTGTAAAATCCCGAACTGTCCGTAGTTGCCGAGCCGCCGCTGTTGCCGAAAGTCAGCGTAACCCCGCTCACGCCCGTATTTGCCGAATCTTTCACATAGCCGGAAACCGTATAAGTGCCGGATACGAATATCGCTGTGATATTCATATCTTTGCTCATGGCAACGCTGGCGGGATTCTGCGTTCCGGTGAGGTCGCCTTCCCAATGGTCGAAATTGTAGCCCGTATTCGGCGTTGCGGTGAGAGATACGCTTGTCCCGCAATTGTAAGATGACTGACTCGGGCTTTTGCTCACTGTGCCGTTATTTGCAGTGATATTAAGCGAATAGGCTTTGACAGCAAAGTTTGCCGTAGCAGATTTGTTCTCATTCATCGTGAGGGTGCAAGTGGAAGACGTGCCGGAGCAAGCCCCTGACCAGCCGGTAAAATCATAGCATGAATCAGGCGAAGCGGTCAGCGTTACAGCGCTTCCGCAGTCGTAAGATGAGAGATTCGGGCTTTTGCTCACCGTGCCGTTATTGGCGGTGATGCTGACCGAATATTTCCTGACAGCGAAATTTGCCGTAACAGAATGCCGTCCGTACCGGCGTGACTAGTAGCTGACCAGTAAAGAGAGGAAATAGTGTTGGGAAAATAGTCAATATCTATGGAAGGAGAGGATTTTCCTAAGTTTACAATGGAAGCTAATTCTTTAATTGTAGGCAAACGCCAATCCGAATACCCGCCGAAATTAACCGAGTTCAATTCGGCGATTAATACATTCTGTGCATCGTCCCAGTTATAGCTATTGTCCTTGTCATGCACGGAGCCGTCATCCGTTTTCATCTCCCAAATCAGCCCGGTTACATTGTCCCGCACCATTGCCCACGATGTTGCGGAATCGGACAGGGCGTTTCCGCTTGCATCCAATTTCGTGTATGAACGGGGATTGGTGGAATATTGGGCATCCTGCCCGTAGAAATCCTGACCCGGTGCGGGGCAGGCAATTTCGGCGGTGTCATTGTAACACTTGGTCTGCCCGGTGTCCGCCAGCCCGCCTGCGAAAGACATTCCGCACAGACACAGCGCCGTGAACATTACGAAAAACAGGGTTTTTGTCAGTGTTGCCATTTTGGTTTCCTCCTTAGTTGTTGTTTGGGGTTTTTCTAAACAAAATACCTCTCTATCAGGGAAAGAACTTCAAGCGGATGATATTTATGTGAAATAATATGAATCCCTTCTCCTCCGGCGTTCTGCAATTCCCTCCCGGCGACATAGACATTGATGTGCGGCTGAAAATGCTCCTTGTGCGTCGGTTCGTAATGGAACATCAGCTTGCTGTTTTCAAAGAAAATGTTGTAG
>DZCT01000391.1 GCA_022736535.1 Desulfatirhabdium butyrativorans
ACTTTGCGTATCCTCCGCGTCCTTTGCGGTAAAAAATTATGTCGAACTCACGTTACAGAAGCAAAAAGCACTTCGCTTATTTTTGCACTCCGGTAAATTTTATTAATTTTTCTTGCTTTCAAAAATAAATGTGATAAAAAGGAGAGAAAGTTCGGTCTCTCAATTAAATCTCAAACCTGTCTGACGGGGTGTTTTTTTTAGGTGAAGGAGGTGAACAGAGAGAGTTCTTGTATGACGTTGGAAACAGGAATGTTCTTGTTTCCGACTCGTTTTGAAAAACAGAATTTTACAGGAGGGTATTGCTTGAAAATGAAGAAGTTTATGATTATCGCAGTGGCAGTTGTGTTTGCATTTGTGATGGCAGGAAATGTTTTTGCAGATGAAGAAGCTCTGAAAAAAGAATGTGTTGAAAAATGCGATGCAGCAGCCAAGCTGATCAAGGAAAAAGGGCTTGACGCCGGAAAAGCGGAAATCAGCAAGAAGGACGGACCCTTTGTTTCTGCCAATACCTATGTGTATCTGCAGAAAATGGACGGCACCATGGAAGCGCATCCTCACAACCCGGCGCTGGTCGGAAAAAACCTGATTGACCTGAAAGACGTCAACGGCAAAGAATTCTCTAAAGAATTCATAAAGGTTGCAAAAGGAGCCGGTTCCGGCTGGGTGGATTATATGTGGCCCAAACCCGGTGAGGAAAAACCCTCTGCGAAAAACAGCTACGTCCTGAAAATTGACGACAATACATTCGTGGGCGCAGGCTATTACAAATAAGCGAGTCTTTCGTTTCTCCCTGTGAGGGAAGTGAACGGAGAGGGTTCTTATCATAATGATGGGAATAAGAATGTTCTTGTTTCCGTTTTGTTTTAAAAAAAATCTATGGAGGATAGTAGCATGAAGAAACTGATGATCGTGGCATTGGCAACGCTGTTTGCATTTGTCATGGCAGGAAATGTTTTTGCAGATGAAGCAGCTCTGAAAAAAGAATGTGTTGAAAAATGTGAAGCAGCAGCCAAGCTGATCAAGGAAAAAGGGCTTGATGCCGGAAAAGCGGAGATCAATAAGAAGGAAAGTCCTTTTGTCTCTGCCAATACTTATGTGTTTTTGCAGAAAATGGACGGAACCATGGACGCCCATCCTTTCAGCCCGGCGCTGATCGGCAAAAACCTGATTGACATGAAAGACGTCAACGGCAAACAATTCTTCAAGGAGTTCGTAACTCTTGCAAAAGGAGCCGGTTCCGGCTGGGTGGATTATATGTGGCCCAAACCCGGCGAGGAAAAACCCTCTGCGAAAAGCAGCTACGTCCTGAAAGTTGACGACAATACATTCGTGGGCGCGGGCTATTACAAATAAGCGGGTTCCCTGTTTCTCCTTCTACCCGGAGCGGTGAAGAGATTTTTGAATTGAGAGATGTGTCAACTTTTCCCTGAACGGGAAGCATTTCAGGCAGAGTGTGTCCTGTGTGCGCTGAACTCCGGCATCTGATAGCCGCAGCGTACACAGGCGCATTCTGCATCCCCCCCTTTTTCCTGATTTTCAAATTTTCAACTGATATTATCGGAAATACTGATCCAATTTTGTTTTTTTGCCGCAGACACACACAGACGCACACAGACAGACAGCCGAAAACGGAATACGGCATAAAAGCAAAAAGTGTGCCGTAAAAAACTGAAAGCGGATTACTATAGAAGTTTTATTGAAAATCTGCAAATAAATGCTTGTTTTTTTTATAAAAGATTTCTTTGCGTCCTCTGCGCCTTTGCGAGAAACCGTGATTTCCCGCTTATGATTTCAGCCGGGGCGCAAATTTTAAATTTCCATGGCAAAACTTCTGATGTTACATCAAGGCGCGTTGGGGGATTTGATAGCGGCATTTCCTGCAATTCTCCGGCTCAAAGAAAGTTTCTGTCAGATCGCCGTGCTTTGTCAAAGCAGTCTCGGAAAGCTTGCCTGCGCCTTAAATGTGGCGGAAGAATGCTTTCCCGCAGAATCGGCGATGTTTGCTTCTCTTTATTCAGACAGTCCTGATACAAGGGTGAAACATCTGCTGGGTGTCTATGACAACATCATTCTTTTTTCTTATTCCGAGTCTTTGAAGCAGGCAGTCGCTCAGGTGAATAAAAATGTCTGTCTCATTCCGCCCCGCCCTGATGTTTCTCAGCAAATTCATGTCACAGCACATATTTTTTCAAATCTGATAAGATGCGGTCTGCTGAAAGCAGATGAACCGTTGCGGCTGTCTGACAGAGACAGGAGGGATAACAACTTTGATTCAGAGAAAATATTGCTTCATCCCGGATCCGGCAGCAAAAGAAAAAACTGGCATATCTCAAACTTTAAACGTGTCGCTGAAATTCTTGTTTCAGACGGAAAACAAATTGAATTTGTTCTGGGACCTGCCGAACATTTTATGGCAGATATGCTGGCAGAAGGGGCATCTGAACGGATCATCCGAAAGATTTCGGATTTGCCCGAACTGCTGTCATTGCTCAGAACTGCGGGCGGGTTTATCGGGAATGATTCCGGCGTGAGCCATCTGTCGGCTTTTCTGGGACTGCCCACTGTTGCGGTTTTCGGACCTTCAGACCCGCAACGATGGAAACCTGCGGGGCGCTCGGTTGCGACTGTGCGCCCGGATAATCTTGACTGCCGCCCATGTTTTGAGATAAATTCGGAAAATTGTGACAGCACCGAATGCCTGAACAGAACATCTCCCGAAAACATTGTCCGGGCATTTTACGAATTAAAGTGATGTGCATTTTTTTCCCACAGAGATCACAGAGGTTTTTCCCACAGAGATCACAGAGGATTATTTTTAAACCTCTGTGTCCTCTGTGGGCTTTTTTTTCTCTGTGTCCTCTGTGGGAAAAAAATGTTTCCCACAGAGATCACAGAGAATTATTTTAAAACCTCTGTGCGCTCTGTGGTTTTTTCCACTCTGTGTCCTCTGTGGGAAACCCTCTGCGGGAAAAATAATTTTTTATGAAACATCATCGAAACATCTTTAAAGCCCCTGCGCGGGAAAAATCCTCTGTGGGAATGGGCGAGGCGCTGGGACAATCCGAAATATTTCTGGAATTTCAGGAGCGTCTTTCGCGTGTTGCGCCCGTGAACCGCCCTGTGCTGCTTATCGGCGAGCGGGGAACCGGCAAAGAATTAGCCGCATCCCGGCTGCATTTTCTTTCCCGGCAGTGGCAGGGACCGCTGATTGCGCTGAACTGCGCCGCGCTCACGCCCTCTCTGATCGGCTCGGAACTCTTCGGCTATGAAAAAGGCGCGTTCAGCGGCGCGGATGCCCGCCGTATCGGCAGGTTCGAGGCAGCAGACGGCGGAACGCTTTTCCTTGATGAAATCGGCAATATTCCCATGGATGTTCAGGAGAAAATCCTGCGGACTGTTGAATACGGCGTCTTTGAGCGGGTCGGCAGTTCGGAAAGCATTGAAGCGGAAGTGCGGATCATTGCCGCCACCAATGCCGATCTGAAAAAGTCGGTTGCCGAAGGACGATTCAAAGCGGATTTGCTGGACCGGCTTTCCTTTGAAGTCCTTTTTCTGCCGCCGCTCAGAGAAAGAGGGGAAGATATTCTGCTGCTGGCAAAGCATTTTGCGGCGCGCATGGCATTTGAACTGGGGCGTGAAGACGTTCCGGGATTCAGTCCCGAAGCCGCTGACCAGCTTCAGAAATATTCATGGCCCGGCAATGTGCGGGAGTTGAAAAATGCGGTGGAGCGTGCAGTTTACCGCTCTGATGCGTCTCTGATCACAGAGATTGATTTTGATCCTTTCCGCTCTCCGTATTCGGAACTTCCGATCTCCACAGAAAAAACGACAGAAAAAATGTCGGAACAGATTGTTGCGGCTTCTGATGATTTTCTGAACAAGCCCCTGAAAGAAGCGGTCCGGGAATTAGAAAGCTTTTTGCTTACAAAAGCCCTCGGCGAAGCAAAATACAACCAGCAGAAAGCGGCTCGGGTGCTGGGACTCAGTTATCACCAGTTTCGGGGATTGTATCGGAAATATCATAAATAATTCCTATCTTGTCTCGCTCACATCTTTGTCCCAGTGTTCGGGGCGGCGGGGAATGCCGCCTTTGCGGATTTCCTCGCCCGTATAATCGCCGTAGCATTCGAGAATATGCACAAAAATATCTTCCCTGCTGTTCAGATAGGCTTCAATTTCCGTAAATACGCCTGCCAGATTTTCAAATCCCCTGCCGTTTCTCAGGTCAATCATCCATTTGCCTTTCATGCCCTGAATCTGCTTTCGGATTTCCCGGTTCACCCGTTTTTTCGGCATGAGGAAAAGATCAACCACAGAGAAAAAAACATAGCGTCCGGACATATTGTCGCGCACAACAAGCCCGGAATTCGGCGAATATGCGAGAATTTTTCTCGCTGCAAGATCATCCAATATGAAAAGATGCGGCTCCGGAATACCGCTGTCAGGCCAGTTGCCTTGGGTATAAGGCTGGCGTTTTTCTTTCACATCAAAGGCAAAATGTCTTTTGGCAGCCTTGTCGCCGAAACTGAAGTCTAACTTTTTGAATGAATCGCAGTTGTCCTGAAAAGCGATCTGACGCGCTGTACAATATGCTTTTATCTCCTGTTCAAATGCCGGCAGCTTATTCATCATTTCTGAAGCTTGTCAATCCTTTATTAGACTTTATCGGAAATAAAAAAAGGTTCTCGCAGAGGGCGCAAAGTTTTTATGAAAGTTTTTATAAAAAAGTTTTTTCCTTTGCGTTCTCTGCGTGCTTTGCGGGAGATAAAAAATTCAGCCGCTTATTTCCGATGTATAACTGAGGGGCAGAGAGTTTTTCATAATATTCTGAAAAAGCACTGTCATTCTGAGCGGAGCGAAGAATCTCAGTGATGATAAACAGAGATTCTTCACTGCGTTCAGAATGACA
>DZCT01000392.1:0-1748 GCA_022736535.1 Desulfatirhabdium butyrativorans
AAAAATTATCATGAGAATCATTTCAAGAAGAATCATCAGAAAATTCTGTGAAAAACATTCAGATGCCGCATCTGCCCTTGATCGCTGGTATAACATTATGAAGAAGGCGGAAATCGCTTCATTTGCCGAACTCCGTGAATTGTTCTCAACTGCTGACATGGTTGGAAAATATGTTGTTTTCAATATCGGGGGAAACAAATATCGGCTTATATCCCATATTCATTTCAACAAAAAGATTATTTATATCAGAGAGATATTTACTCATGAAGAATACGACAAGAATCAATGGAAGGAGTAAAAAATGATAACAGAAACATACAATCAGGTAGTTGAACACTGGAAACCTGTCAGTGAATTTCTTTCCGTTCCGAAATCAGACGAGCAATGTGACCGGATGACGGAATTTCTGAATCATTTACTGGATGAAACCGGCGATAACGAAAACCATCCCCTATTTCCTCTGATTGAGACACTGACAGCCCTGATCGAATCTTATGAAACCCGGACAATCCCGGAACCCGAGACATCTCCTTCTGAGATATTGCAGTTTTTAATGGAAGAAAACAGCCTGACGCCGAAAGATTTGAAAGAATTAGGAACGGAACAGGAAATCAATGAACTCCTGAAAGGCAAAGCGTTTGATACATATCAAATCAGGTATATGTGTCAGCGATTTCATCTCGGAGCGGATGTGTTTTCTTAAATCAGTCCGTAGGGTGGGCAGAACGCAGATCGGACGGCTCAAAAACAGGGTTGATGCGCTCTGCCCACCCTACAAGGATTGTGTCTAAGCAGGGATCGGCGAGCAATCCCTGCTTATAAACAATCCCTGTAGATATGGGCGGCTGTAAAAGTTTTATCTGTATAAATTTTATAAATAAATTAGTGAATTATTCGTGAGTCAATTCGTGTTCATTCGTGGCAAAATTTTCACAGCCTTTACTCATATACTCATATCTGCCCCCTCAGCTTTGCCCAGAGCAGCCCCAGATATTCATGAATCGCTCTTTCACTTCTGTATAAGCCGCTGGAACTCGGCATAATCAGGTCTGCGCTCGGTTTCCATTCCCCTTTGAGCAGATATTCGCCGGCGACAGTTTCAGGATTCATTCCCTGTTTTCTGAACAAAGCCGATGCCCGGGGGATATGCGAAGCCGATGTGACCAGAATAAAAGGTTCATCTCCTACAATTGCCTTCACATTTTCCGCCTCATCGTCTGTATCTTTTGAATTATTTTCGATCATCATGCTTTTCTCACTGACTCCGAGTGATGCTGCAACATCCGCCATCAGTTTTGAAACGCCTTTTCCTGTCAGAACAAGCCTGCTTTCCGGGTGACAGCGGAACACCCGTATCCCTTCTATGAGGCGCGCCAGCGAGGGTGAGGTCAGTTGTCCGGCTGCGGGAAGCTGCGGCGCAGGCACATATCCCCCGCCGAGAACCACCACAAATTTTACCGGATGCTTACTTGGAGACAAGTCACATCTCTTTTCAAGGGGACTGAGGATCAGATGCGGTACAGCGCCGCAACTCAGCAGATAAAGCGCAAGCAGCCCCGCGGATACCAGAATTTTCCCCAGTTCCTGACGGTTTGTAAACCACAGAAAATAAAGTCCCAGAAAAGAAATACCGAGACAGAGGGGCATGGGAAGCAAAAATGCGGCAATGATTTTTTTGGCTAAAAACATATTGTTATCAAATGACAGACCTTATCAGAAATAAAAAATTTCTCGCAAAGCCCGCCAAG
>DZCT01000392.1:1848-4898 GCA_022736535.1 Desulfatirhabdium butyrativorans
TTGCGGTCTTTATACAGGCAAAATGATTTATTATCAATTACAGAATATCAGATCAACTTAATCCGATATTAGCAGGATTTATCTCTTTTTATTATATTTTCAATCTCTTAATTCCTACAAATTTTATTCTGTATTCAGACAATAAATCATCTTTTTTGTCTGAATGATACTCTAATTTCTTGAGTGAGAAAAATTTTTTATAGAAACTGATTGGAAACGCTGTTCAGACTGTAAATATAGGCATATTCCGAATTTTATGCTCTTGCACTGCACATCGGTTCCGGTATAAAATGAAATTTTTTGATGCTGAATTCATAAATTAATTATGAATCAAATTCGGTTGGATTCATTTTGTTCTTGAAAAAATGAAAAACTTGGTTTAAAGCTACAATTTAGCTATATGATCTTCACCGGAAACAATTCAAATCGTTTCTTTAACTTTTTTTATTTTAAGAGGAGAATAAAACATGCTCTTACCCAAATTTGATTTCCATGAGCCGGCGACCGTAACAGAAGCCTGTCAGATAATGGCGGAATACGGCGTAAAGGCTAAGGTGATTGCGGGCGGGACAGACCTGATGGTCAATATGAAAAAGAAATTGGTATCTCCGGAACAGTTGGTTTCAGTTTCAAGAATCGAAGAACTGAAAAAAATAGATACTGCCGGAAATATGCTGAAAATCGGTTCGTGTTTTACAGTTGCCGACATCGCCGCGTCGGAACAGATCGGCAAAAAATGGAAAGCCCTGTGTTCAGGCGCAAAAGCATTGGGATCGCCGCTGATCCGCAACCTTGCCACCATCGGCGGAAACCTGGGTTCGGCAAGACCCGCAGCGGATTTGCCGCCGTCTCTGATGGTTTACGGCGCAAAAGTGGTGCTGAAAAAGAAATCCGGGGAACGCGTTGTGGCGATGGACAAATTTTTCCGGGGACCCGGACTCACCGAAATCACGCCTGATGAAATTCTTACGGAAATTCAGATGGATGCGCCTCCGGCTTATTCCGGAGCGGGTTATATCAACCTCGGCATCCGACAGGCTCAGGACTGCAATCTCGTCAATGTGGCGTCTTTTATCACATTGGAGGGCCCCGGCGGCGTCATCAAAACCGCAAGAATCGTCATGGGCTGCGTGGGCCCCACCCATCTGAGAGCGCCGTCTGCGGAAAAACTCCTTGTCGGCGAAAAGCCCACGGAAGCGATTTTTGCAAAAGCAGGACAGGCTGCTGCCGGAGACTGCTCGCCCATTAATGATTTCAGAGGCTCTGCGGAATACAAAAAAGCCATGGTGGGCGTGCTGACCAAGAGAACACTGGGGATTGCTTATAAAGAGGCGATGGGACAGTAATTAAAGTGAGAAATGAAGAAGTGAGAAGTGAGAAATTGAATGCCTCTCACCCCTCACCTCTTACCCCTCACCTCAAAAAAAGGAGACAGTTGATGAAAAAACTCATTCAGTTGACGATTAATGATAAAGAATTTGAAATAGCAGTAGATCCGAATCAGACCCTGGGAGATGTGCTTCGGTATCAGTTGGGACTGACCGGGACCAAAAAAGGCTGTGAAATGGGAGACTGCGGTTCCTGCACAGTGATTATGGACGGCAAACCGGTCAATTCCTGCTTGGTTCTTGCCGTGCAGGCAAACCGCAGAAAAATCACCACCGTTGAAGGGCTTGAAAATGAAAACGGTCTGCACCCGGTTCAGAAAGCCATGATGGAAAAAGGCGCGATTCAGTGCGGATTCTGTTCTTCCGGTATGATTCTTTCCGCAAAGAGTTTGCTGGATAAAAATCCCAAACCGACTGAAGGCGAAATTCGGAGCGCCATATCGGGAAATCTCTGCAGATGCACCGGATACCAGAAAATTGTTGAGGCTGTGAAATCTGTCAATGAGTAGAGCAGGTTACAGGGCGCAGGTTGCGGGTTGCGGGTTGCAATGTGCGACTTGCCGATAACATACTGCAAAACTTCAAGTTAAAAAATTTGTAAAGCGAATTTTCAATTCGCTTCCGTGCAATTTGAAACATCGCACGACTCCAAGGAGAAATTACAAATGAGTGGATATGATGTTATAAATTCAAGGGCGATCAGAATAGATTCCCCTGACAAAGCCACGGGCAGGGCGGTATTTGTGGACGATATGACCATGCCCGGAATGCTCTACGGCGCAATGTTGCAGAGTCCTGTGGCTCATGCAAAAATTCGCAGCATTGACACTTCCGCAGCCGAAAAACTTCCGGGTGTGAAGGCGGTTGTCACCTCCAAAGAAGCAGGGCTTGTCAAATACGGCGTCAGTCCTGCCCGCTATGATGAGACGCTGTTCTGTTATGACAGGGTTCGGCATGTAGGCGATAATGTCGCGGCTGTTGCGGCAATTGATCTTGAAACCGCCATGAAAGCTCTTTCTCTGATCAAAGTGGATTATGAAGAACTGCCTTCGGTTTTCACCATCGAGCAGGCAATGGCAGACGGCGCGCCCCAACTGCATGAGGAATATCCCCGCAATGTCTGCGCGGAAGTGCATCAGGAATTTGGGAATGTCGAAGCCGGTTTCAAAGAATGCGACCTGATTAAAACCACCTCTTTTGTGAACAAACGTCAGGATGCGGCATTTATCGAGCCTCAGGGCTGTATCGCTTCTTACGATCATTTCGGAAGACTGACGCTGTATTCCTCCACGCAGGTGCCGCATTATGTTCAGCGGACATTGGCAATGGTGCTGAAACTGCCCATCGGCAATGTCCGGGTGGTCAAGCCCTATATCGGCGCGGGATTCGGCATCAAAGCTGCCGCCAATCATCTGGAATTGGCAGCCTGTCTTTTGTCCATGAAGACCGGAAAGCCGGTCAAGATGAATTTCAACAGAGAACAGGTTTTCATGCACAGTCGGGCAAGACATCAGTTTTTCCACACCATGACTACGGGCGTGAAAAAAGACGGCAGCATCATCGCGCTCAAGCATGAATGCTACCTGAACGGCGGCGCGTATTCAAGTTTCGGTATCGCCACTGTGTATTATGCCGGCTCTCTGCTCGGCGGTCCCTACAAAA
>DZCT01000754.1 GCA_022736535.1 Desulfatirhabdium butyrativorans
ATTGGGACAGTTGATCTTAGGGATAACGCCGGTTTCCGACCATTCATAACGCTGAGTCATCAGCAGTTCGCCGTCTGCGTCTTTTGTATTTTCAAAGATATAAACCCGGCTGACCTCGGCGGTTCTGCCGAGATTTTCCAGAATATCCTGAATGTTTTCTTCCCATGAACTGGCGGACAGCAGGCTCTCTGCCACGCCTGAGAGGGATTGAAGGATTGCCTCTCTGCGCCCCAGGGTTTCTTCAGCTTTTTTTCTTGATGTAATATCCTGAATACTGACAATAAGATATTCAGCATCCCCATCATCCCGGCGCAGGCAGTTGACAGAGACCAGCAGGGAAATATTTTCTCCGTCTTTTCGGATGAAATTTTTATCTATAGCGTAATCTTCGATTTCTCCGGACAAAAGCCGATTCAACTGAGTCAATTCCTGATTTGATCCGGCGCGGCTCCCCGGAATGTAAAGCGGGTTTAAAATCTGCTTTCCGTTATTTCCTCCCGCTCTCTCTCCGGGAGGAAGGTTCTCCCCCTCCCCTGTTTTGTCAGGACAGATCAGCACTGTCCAGTCGCTTTCCATGAGTTCTTTTCCCGGATAAGCGAGAATTTCACAAAATCGCTCATTGACATGAAGCCATCCTTTTTCAGGAGAAATGACCGCCATTCCGCCCATGCCGATTTCAAAATATTTTCGGAACAGTTTTTCTCCGCAGGATGCGGGTCCGCTGTCTCTTTCATATATGTTCAGGAGCAGCCGCAATTCCTCATTCAGCCGGGGCAGTTCCGCATCTCGTCCGGCAATATTCTGTCGCGACAAGACTGCCTTTTTCTGCTGTTTTGCGATGATAAGGAAAACTGTGAAAACGGTAAGGATGAATGCGTGAAAAATTATATCCTTCCAGAAACTGTTACGGGGAGAGACATTCCACCATAAGACAGATATAAAAATCATCAAAGCAAAAAAAATTATCTGATTTCGCTTCATCGTAAACCTCAATTAAGTGAGAAATGAGAGAATTGAGAAGTGAGAATTGAGAAGTGAGAAATAGGAGCAGTGCATTGTCATTTCGAGTTTCTCCCTTGTCATTTCGAGTTTCTCCCTTGTCATTTCGAG
>DZCT01000755.1 GCA_022736535.1 Desulfatirhabdium butyrativorans
TCGCCTGCGTCGGAAAATGACGGACGCCGAGCCTGTCCAATTCTTTCTGAAGAAATTCAAGCCCTTCATGAACGGTTTGCAGGGTTTTCTGAAAAAAGGCAGTATCATCCAATGCCGCAATGGCTGCAACCTGCGCCAGCGAATTTGCATTAAACGGCTGGCGGATGCGGTTGAGCAATTCCGCCAACGGCTTGGGCATCACGCCGTAGCCGATCCGCAGCCCCGCAAGACCGTAAATCTTGGAAAAAGTCCGCAATGTTACCACCGGCTTTGCGCTGTGCAGATAGTCCAAACCCTGAAAACAGTCCGCATCCCGCACAAACTCGATATATGCCTCATCCGCCACCACCACCACTTCAGGGGGAATGCTCTCCAGAAAGTCTTCAAATGCGGCTTTGCTGATGATTGTTCCCGTGGGATTGTTCG
Source organism: Desulfatirhabdium butyrativorans (assembly GCA_022736535.1). GTDB lineage: Bacteria > Desulfobacterota > Desulfobacteria > Desulfobacterales > JAIFKL01 > JAIFKL01. The sequence continues at coordinate 427 of DZCT01000755.1, forward strand.
GATTGGTCAGAAAAATCATCCGGGTTTTCGGCGTAACTTTCTTTTTCATGCCTTCCAAATCAATGGCAAGCGATTTCAAAGGAACATACACGGGAACCCCGCTGTCGCAACGGATCATCATGTCATAGACCAGAAACGCCGGCTGAGGCAGAATCGCCTCATCGCCCGGTTGCAACAGCACACGAGTCAACATGCCGATGACTTCATCCGAGCCGTTTCCCAGAACAATGTTTTCAGGCGAGACATTGAGTTTTTCCGCCAGCTTTCTGACCAAGTAGTACGCGCTGCCGTCAGGGTATCGGTGCAGATTTCCGAGCGCGCCCCGAATCGCCTCAACCGCTTTGGGCGAGGGTCCGAGCGGATTCTCATTGGAAGCGATTTTGATAGAATTGGCAATGCCGTATTCCCGTTCTACCTCCTCGATGGGCTTTCCGGGAATATATGGCTTGATAGACAAAATAGCATCTGAAACTGGTATATTCATTTTTTTAATCTTCATAGGAGTTACGCAGTTGAATTTTTTCGCCCCGCGATCTCGTTCCCACGCTCTGCGTGGGAATGCAACCCGGACGCTCCGCGTCCGTCCCTGACTGCCCCCCAGACAGAACGGAGACGGAGATGAACATCAGCCGGCGGACGTTCCCACGCGGAGCGTGGGAACGAGGTCAAGTGCGTAACTG
>DZCT01000393.1 GCA_022736535.1 Desulfatirhabdium butyrativorans
TTCCCAGAGACCCGCGGTGAGCATTTTGCCGCCCAGAACGCCGATGGAACCGGTAATGGTTGCAGGCTGCGCCACGATTTTGTCTGCCGCGGCTACAACAAAATAGCCCCCCGAACCCGCGACATCCGACATGGAAACAATGACGGGTTTTCCGGCTTCTTTTGCCTGAACCGTCTGCCGCCAGATTGTGTCGGATGCCACATAAGACCCGCCGGGGCTGTCTATCCGAAAGAGAATCGCCCTGACTTCATCATCTTCTATGGCATCCTGAAAAGCTTCTGCAACGGTTTCCGAGCCCATGGACACGTCGCCGGACAGGGCGCTGTATCCGCTTTGACCCCGCTGCACTTTTCCCACGCCGTAAATCAGCGCAATCACTTCTCCTTCTGTCTGAAGCCCGCCGGCTTTGTTCATATAATCTGACAGAGACATAAATTGAACCTCATTGCCGATTTTTTTCTTCAAAGCCTTGCAAACTCCGTCCCGGTAAGCAATTTTGTCCGCAAGTCCGGCATTCACCGCTTCCTGTCCCATAAACAGTCCGTGATCTGTCAGGGAGCGGACATGGTCCGGGGAAAGGCTGCGCGCCTGTGCGATTTCCGTCACCATCTGTCCGAACACAGAATTCATCACCGCCTCCATCGCTTCTTTGTGAGCTTCTGTGTATTTTGACTCGGTAAAAATATTCATGGCATTTTTGTATTCATGACGCTGTTCCATGCGGGGAATCACGCCTATTTTTTCAAGCGTTCCTTTAAAAAAACGGGTTTCCAGCATCAGACCGGTCAGCCCCAGATCGCCCGAAGGCTGCAAAGAGATTTCTTCAAATGCGCTTGCCAGATAATATGCGCCGTTTCCGGGCCCGAACTCGCCGAAGGTATCTGCATAAGCCGCCGTGATCTTTCCTTTTTCACGAAAAACTGTCACCGCGTTCCGAATTTCCTGAATCCGTGCAAATCCCAGTTCGGCATGGCTGACATCCGCAAGAATCCCTGCCACTCTTTTGTCTTTGGCGGCAAGTTCCAGCGTCTGAACCAGATCAAGGACTGTCGGCGTTTTTCCCAGCATCATTCTGGCTGCGGATTCATCCGGCACATACTCCACCAGACCTTTTGAGAAATCCAATTCCAGAACAATATTATCCGGAATCTTTTCCTTGTGTTTCCAGATAAATACAGCGCTTCCGATGCTCAGAAAAAACATGAAAACCGTAAGCCCGCCGATGACCGTCAGGAATTTCTTTAAAAAATTTATCATCATGTTAAATTCACCTGTCTGTTAAGGTTGAGGGTGATTTTTGCTTTGTGCAAATACTTCTTTGTAAATCATTTTTACGGCATCGTCAAATTTAATTGACATCCGTTGAATAAAACTTTGCTTCGTCAAGTTTCTTTCTTTCAATCAATTCAAACAACTTGTCCAAATTTTTGCGAATCTGATCCGGACGTGATTCATCATCCATCACCAATTCAACAACCCTGTCAAGCGACATGCCGTAGGTTTCATCTGTTCTTGCATAATTCAAGCCGTCATCGCCCTGTTCAAGAAGAAAAACACTCTCCGGTTTCACATGACTGACAACCTGCGGGGAATGCGTGGATATAAAAAACTGACAATTGGGAAATATTTCAAGTAATTTTGGGACAACAAGTCTCTGCCACTTAGGATGAAGATGAAGGTCTATCTCGTCAATAAGGATAATTCCATCGCCTTCAAGCGGCTTGCTTTTTGCGGGGTTGCCAATAGCCAGACGCCGGGCAATATCACCCACCAATGCAATTAAGTTCTTCTCTCCGTCCGAAAGCTGTTCGAGATTGAACGGTACTCCTTTTTTGTCAATCAGAAGATGCGGGCGCGGCACTCTTTTCACCCGAAGATGATTATATTCAGGGAGAAACTGCTCAATCGCTTTTTCAACAGCCCGTAATTCTTTACTCTCATTGCCGAACACATCTTTTTTCTGACGAATTTCTCTGGCAATGATCTGTTTTAAAGCGAGTAAAAATTGCGTCTGCCTTGAATCCGGCGTTTTTTTAAGCAGATGCTCTAAATCTTTTTTGCCTTTATCACTGAACCGCCAAAGACTCAGAAGGATTGCAAAACTGAATAATTCCCAAAGAAATGCAAGGACTTTTTTGTCTGAACCGTCATCGCACCGAAAATCTTCAAGTCTTGGGACAATATGTTCAATTATTTCTTCATAAAGACCGCCTTTGTTAATAAGGTTGTCTGCACTGCTCAACGAATCCATTTTGTAAAACATATACTTAATACTATCTATATGTTGTCCATATTCTGCACTCATTTCAATCATATCTGTCAGATGAGAGAGATCAAGAAAGAGGATTCGCGGCTCTTGATAGATCGTCTCATCTTTTTCAAACCGCCCGATGAGATTTTTGAATTCTTCCTCATGAAATTGCTTTATATCATTTGGAAAAGCTTTTTTAAAAAGATTAAAAAGACGAGTAAGCCGCTCCTTGATCCATCGTCGGTTCCGCATCATCCATTTTGAACGAGACCGAGCTTCCTCATTCAGAATATCGTCCTGAATACGAAACCATTCAAAAAAAGATTGATAATTCGTTTTGCCGCCAAGCGCATTCTCATAAATATCCGGATCGGATGTTGAATCACGGTTGGAAATTTCAGGACGAACAGCCCCGACGGTGCGGTTGACAGGGTAGTAGGCAATCACCGGCCAAGTCATATCCCGTTCATTTCTTTTTCTGAGCGCCTCTGCTAATCTGCTTACGCTGGCAAGCTGTGATTCCATGTCAGAAGAACGCCCTTTTGCCGTTTTAGTCAGAAGCCAAGTGTAACGCTTGCCTCCTTCGGTAACGCAAAGTTCCAAAAAACCGTTGTCTTTGTCATTTTGCAGACTTGAATCCGAAATATAAGAGCCTCGGCCATTCTCCCGTTCAATCCTTTTTACAAGCCAAGACAGACAGATACTCAGGGCATCAAGGACAGTGGATTTGCCTGAACCGTTTATTCCTATGAAAAGGTTCAGTTTTTCTGTAAATTCAAAGACGATTTCAGATGCTGACCGAAAACGGCAAAGCTCTATTTTTTCAATTTTCATTTTTTTTAAAATTAAATACAGGATGTTGTATCATCGGTTTTCGCAGTTTTCCTAACTTTCACGCTTCCGTGAGGCTGCTCCTGCCGGAAATGTCAGAAACTCAAAATAGTTTTCAATCGTCTTATTCAGAAATTCCGAACCTTTCTTCACACCTTCAATAAAAAAATGCGTCCCGATCCTGTGCAGGTCGTTATTGGACAGATGACTGCTGTAGTATTCGGGAAGGTCTGAGTGAAGCAGCATGGCGTACAGCCAGCGTTTGGGCGTTTCCTCCAAAACAAATCTCGAAAGCACTTTTACAAGATAGGCGTCCATGTCAAATTCCGGATCAAGATCGTAAATCACGCCCTCCAGCGTGAAAAACGCTTTTCTGAAAAGCAGCAGTTCCCCCGGAAACTGAATCCCTCTCACAACCGCCTGATCTATCATCACAAAAAGTTTTTTTATCAATTGTGCGGACAAATATTCCTGACTGTCCCTAATCTCACGGACAATGCGCCGAATGCTTTCTTTTCCGCGGCTGTCTGTTCTCGGCTCAGGCGATGTTTCGGAGAGCGATTCAACTGCCTCGCATATCTGCGATTCGTCCTTTACCAGAATGCCCAGCGCGAGCCGGGTAATGTGCATCCGCTGTTTCTCTGACAGCGAGCCGGTCTGACTCCAATCCAAAAGAACCAGCCTGAGATCATTTTGTTTTTCGTCTTTGTTCGCGTAGATGTTTCCCGCGTGCGGGTCCCCGTGAAAGAGCGTTTCTTTTTCCCTTGAAAACAGAGGCTGCGCCACAAGTGTGTGAAAGAGAAGCCGGGCATAGTCTTTTCGGTCTGAAGACATAAGCGGCGTTTCCGTGATTTTCCTGCCTTCCATAAATTCCATCGCGGTCATATTTTCGGTGGAAAAATGGGGCAGGACCCGGGGGATTTCCGCTGATTTTTCTCTTTTGTAAAAAAACAGTGCGCGTTTCAGATTGCGCTGCTCGCCTTCGAGATTCATCTCTTTTTGCAAGGCGTTTCTGATTTCCCGGAAAGTCTCAATAAACCTGAAATTGGCAAGGGTGTAGCAATGTCTGTTTTTTTCAAAAAATTCGGCTAAATTTTCCAGTAAAAGCAGTTCCTCCGCGAGACGTTCTTTTATACGGGGGCGGAGCAGTTTGAAAACGCCTTTTGCCTGTTTGCCGGTATCGGGCTTCTGCCATGTAAACCCCACCACCGTGCCGACGCTGGCTTCCGCCATGATATGATTCTCTATTTTTATGGAAAAAGTTTTGATAAGGTCGCCGATTTCCGCCTTGATTTTCTGCTGAATCAGGCGAATGTCCGTTCCGTGAAAGCCGTTTTCCAGCCGGATCAGCCATTTTTTGAACCCTGGTTCGACATTGCGGTTACGGGCAATGATCTGCCCCAGCTTGTGCAGCGTGGGAATCTGACCTGCAAGCTTAATCAGCCGGTCTTCAACCCCGGCGTTTTTTCCCATCTGAAACTGATCCGCCACAATGTCAGAGAGCCGGGAAAGGGAGAAGCCGGAAAGCAGAAATCCGATGCCGTCATGGACAATCTGCCGGTATTCGCCGTAAATATTCGGAATGACATCGGCAGGTTTTGTGATGCGGAGAATTTCTTCGGCTGCCGTTGTTTTGAATTTCTCCACGCCGATTTTCTCCGCAAAATGGCTGATAAAAGAAGACAGTTGGCTACGGTTCATGGTCGGCGCCATGCGTTCCAACAGGGTTTTCTGGTTTTCAAAACTGTCTGAGATTGAACATGTTGTTATCATAATTAA
>DZCT01000756.1 GCA_022736535.1 Desulfatirhabdium butyrativorans
GAGCGTGTCAATGGGCCACTTGAAGCCGTCAATTTCAATGCTCCGGTTCTGAATCACGCCGAGATAGACCTGAACCAAGTCTTTCTTGTTCTTGTAAATTTCATCGCTGAAATGAATGCCGCCGCCTGCCACGCGTGCCAGCGCGCCCCGCCTCAGATCAAAGCGGTAGGGATTGTTCGTGTCCGTGATGTGAAGCAGGCGCTGAATGGATTCTTCGCCGAGGAGGTCCACGGCAGAGGAGGTGATTTTGTCTTTTGCCGGATATTTGCCGGTTACGGTTCCCAGACTTTCGGTCAGGGGCACCGGCGCGATCTCGATGAATTTCAGCATTTCCTCGATGTCGCCGCCGGTGGAGTTGCGAATATCGTTCCAGATGTATCCGCTGCACGCGCCCAGGGGGCGGTAGTTGTCATAGAAAGTTTCAATTTCCTCATCCGAAAACCCGATCTGTTTGGCGAGAAATTCTCTGTTTTCTTTCGGATCGTCAAACAGGTTCATGGCAAGAATCATGGGGTCTTCATAGGTTTGCGATTCAATCACATTAATCCTGCCGTAAGTCCCGATTTTATCCATATTGACGAACTTGAAGGTGTATTTCCGATTTTTCGGCTCGAAGAGAAATGTTCGATATTTATTGCATAAAAATTCGACAAAAAAGGTTTTGCCGTTTCCCGGCTCGCCGACGAGGACATAAGCCATTTCTTTGGAAGAACCGCCTTCAGCCGCGTCTTTGACATAGGAGACAAAGCTGTTAAGTTCGTCATACATGCCGATGATATGCTTTTTTCCGCCTCTGAAAATGCCGAAATCATAAGTAGTTTTGCCGTTGACAACGACTTTTTCAATCGGCGCGTCTAAAATCATCCGGGCAACGCCCTGAAATGCGTTTTCAAAACGCCGTTCACCGGCTTTGATCTCGCTCAGATGATAGCGAAGCGAATTGTTTTTTGTCATTTTTCCCCCTTTCATGTTTCGTAGGTTGGGGTGAGCTTGCGAACCCCAACAATGCGGCGGACAGCAGGTTTCAGGTTATACTCGTCCCCTGCCCCATGCTGCTTGCTTGTTGGGGTTCGCAAGCTCACCCCCAACCTACGTCTAA
>DZCT01000757.1 GCA_022736535.1 Desulfatirhabdium butyrativorans
GGAGCTACAACCTCGGTTTTCGCCCCCAGGTCAGTGTGAGCTAAGTAAAGCAGGCAAGGGCAGTCCAGCAGGCAGCCCGGAGAAAGGAAGCAGCCGCACCGCAGCGGAGTGAAGCGAGGGACGAGCGTAACGAAGCGCAGGTCGGATGCTTCCTTTTCCGGGAGCGGGGGCAGGGAAAAGGCGGGGGGTCAAGGGGCTGCGCCCCTTGCCGCGGCAAAAACGGTTATGACGCATTGCGTCAAGCCTCCCGGACTCCGGAGTGCTGAAATGAAATTTTAGCACAAATCCTGAAAATCAGGGTTCGGACAGTGTGCGGCATATCTGCAAGGATTGTGTGTAAGCAGGGATTTCCGGATCGTCTTGTAATCCTTATACACAATCCCTGTAGATAAAAGGGAACGGCTTGAACAGGCGATTTTATTTTTAACAGATAACTGGCTCAAATGGATTTTGAAATTATCGGTGAAATCATTCACACAGAGATAGTGGCAAGCGGACCGGGTATCCGGGACCGTGCGAGATTGTGCAGATTTTACGGAAACGGAAGATGGCGAAAGCTTAAAGGAAATGTCAATGTCCGTCTGAATGACGGCACAGTACATTTCGCCGAAATTCATTGGTATGAAGCGCACGGAATCGGTAAAAGGGAGTTTAAACTGAAACTTCCTTTTCCGGATTGATAAGTACCTTAAACGATTTTCAAAATCGTTTTACGACACAAAGGAAGATATAAAATGAAATTTGCGATATGTCTTGACAATGAAGGCTACAAGGCATCTCTTGAAGCAGGAAAACTGTATCGGGTGATTCAGGATGAAGAGGCTGCGGCTCACGGCTATATAAAAATTACAGATGAAAGCGGGGAGGACTATGTCTTTGCAGCAAGCCGTTTTCATGTCATCGAATTGCCGATGACGGTTGAAAAGGCACTGTTATCAGCAATATTTCAGAATAAACAGTAATTCGAATCTTCGGACGGCTGAACAGCAATCCTGCAAATCCTGATTCAGACAGTGTGCAGACATCTACAAGGATTGTGTGTAATACCGAATCTCTGTTGAAAACTGACAGAGCGGCTGAATTTTTCAGTCTCCCG
>DZCT01000018.1:0-8514 GCA_022736535.1 Desulfatirhabdium butyrativorans
TACATTTTTCTCTTAACTTAATGCCATTGGACGTAACCCCGCCCTGCCGATTATATTTTTTGAAAGCGAATTGGTATAAGGGGCAGAGCCTCGTAAAGAGCTTGAAATATATCAACGTAAATGCTACGGTAAGAGATGAATTATTCAAAAGATTCATGGGGCTTATTGAATGCTGTCCGGTTGCGGGAAATACATGGGAAGTGCGGAATGCAGTTTCCCGTCTTAGGCGATTTCCAGAAAAAAACATCCCGAACTGATGCGGAACAATTTTGTAAATTGTTTGAAACAGCCTGCAAAGCTGTTTTACATCCGGGGATATTTATTTTCGGAAATCGCCTTAAATAGGCAGGAACACCGCATTCCGGATTCAAGCCGAATGATTTCGGCTAATTCTGCTGCCCCTGTTTCTGAGGCGGGGGACCCTGAGGCATTTCATCCGCGCTGATAAAACCGTCGCCGTTTTTATCTAAACCGGCGAAGCGGTCAGGGCGACCGTCAAACTCATCCTTCGACACTTTTCCGTCATTATTTTTGTCGAATTTCTGAAAAAAATTCTGTCCCATACCCTGGGGACCGTCTCCGCCCAGTCGGGGCGGATTTCCCGGCTTCACTTCATCGCTGCTGATAAAACCGTCTCCGTTCTTATCTATACGGGTGAAATGCTCGGCAGGTCCGAGAAATTCCTCTTTCGACACTTTTCCGTCATTATCCTTGTCGAATTTTTGGATAAAATGCTGTCCCATACCCTGGGGTCCCTGTCCGGCTCCGGGGGCGCCGCCCTCGTTTCCGGGAGGATTGCCTTGCTGGGCAAAACTGCATACAGCGAAAACAAACAGTATTGCCGACATTACAGCCAAACCTGCTTTAACCTTAAACTTCATCTTCTTCAAATGCTTTTTCCCTTTCTGTTCAGTGTTAGAAAAAATTGACCTTATTATTATAGGAGTTACGCAGTTGCGGTTCTCGTTCCCACGCTCCGCGTGGGAACGTCCGATCCAAACTGAGTTTCTTTAAGAAACTTAGTTTGTTGCTGTCTATTCTGAACCGGGGCGGACGCGGAGCGTCCGGGCTGCATTCCCACGCGGAGCGTGGGAACGAGATCAACTGCCTAACTCGTATATTAATAAGTCGCAACTTTTAAAAAAAAGTTACATGAAAGCACAAAAAAAAATGATTTCCGAAAAAAACAAGGGCAGGCCGACGGCCTGCCCCTGCGATTCAGATAACCGATGAAACACTCATGCGACAGGGAGGCGTTTTCTGTTTAATTTCCGGTTTCAGTTGCTGTCGTTTCAGTTGTTGCCGCTTCAGTTGCGGTTTCAGTTGTTGCCGTAGCAGATTCGATTTCCTGTGCAATTGCGGTCGCCTGATCCTGCGTGAGCAGACCGCAGCCGGCTGCCTGTTGCGCCAGTTTGACCGTTTTGCTGTCCATCAGGGTCCGAAAAGCTGCCTGATCAATGCTGTATGTTTCAAAAACTGCTCTGAGGCCCTGCGCCTCAATCTCTGCTTTGACGGCATCTACAGTCTGCCCGCTGAGTTCGGAAAGGGCTTCTGTCATCATGTTGTCATGCAGATATTTCCCCAGCAGACCGCCCGCGTGTCTGTGCGGGGGACGAGGCGGCCGAACATCTGTGCCAGCGGTTTCCGCAACGGCTGATGTTCCCGAAGCAGACATTTTTGTTCCGCCGCATTTCTCCTTGCCTCCGGCAAAAGCTGTTCCCCACATCATCATACTTACCGTCAGCAGAATTGTTACAATTTTTTTAATCATTTCTTCATACCCTCCCTTAAAATTCTTAAAATTGATGTTCTCCCAATCACATGATGGGTGAAAATAGCAGTTGATTGTGAAGAAAATATGAAGGAAATATGAGAAGGTTGTGAAGATTGAGAAATTGATTCTCCTTTACTGAATCCCTTTTGACTTTATACGGTATTTTGTTAAACTTTTTTTCCCACAGAGATCACAGAGAAGACACAGAGATCACAGAGTTTTCTCCGTTGACTCTGTGCATCCTCTGTGTCCTCTGTGGGAAAAAAATCCCCCGCAGAGGATCGGAAATAAGCGGCAGATCTCCCGCAGGAGCGCAAAGACCGCCGAGCCGCCGAAAACTGAAACAGAGCGGTGCAGTTCTGTCTTTCTTCCCTTTGCGCTCTCCGCGTGCTTTGCGAGAGCCTTTTTTTGTTTCCGATAACGTCTATTAATTTTGCTTTAAACCGCCCGGATTTTATAAACCTGATTGGAATCCGGATCAATGATGTGGACGCCGCAGGCAATGCAGGGATCAAAAGAATGAACCGTCCGCAACACTTCCAGCGGACGTTTCGGGTCCGCAACCGGCGTTCCGATCAGCGCCTCTTCCACGGGACCGAGATTTCCCTTCTCATCCCGGGGACCGAGATTCCATGTCGAAGGCACAACATACTGATAGTTCTTGATTTTTTTGTTCTCAATCTCGATCCAGTGACCCAAAGCGCCCCGGGCAACATCATTCAAGCCGTAACCCCTTGCTTTGTCCGGCATTGTATAGGACTGACAGGTCATTATGTCACCTTTTTTCAGATTTTCAACCAATTGACCTATCCACCCGTTCATGGCCTCTCCGATGACAAGGGTTTCAACGGCTCTGGCTGCGGTTCTGCCGAGAGTCGAGAAAAGTGCGGTTGCGGGAATATCCAATTTTTTGAGTACGCTGTCAACAACATCTTTCACTTCTTTCTTCTCTTTGGCATAAGCAACCAGCACTCTTGCCAGCGGCCCCACTTCGCAGGCTTGGCCCTCATACCGGGGGGCTTTCATCCAAGAGTATTTGCCGTCATCAGGCTTGTAGTCGCCGTGCTGGGGCTTTGTCTCGCCTTTGAACGGATGCTTTGCCTCGCCGGCTTCGTACCATGCGCGGGCAATATGCTCAGTCACTTTTTCCTGTTCCGCCATTTTGACATCTTTCAGATTCCGCTTCATGATAACGCCCCGCGGCATGAAAAGACTCTCCGGTTCTTTGTCGCTTTCCGGCAGGTCGCCCCAGCACAGGAAATTGCTCGTTCCGCCGATAGCGCCCCAGTCTTTGTAAAAAGACGCGACTGCCAGCACATCAGGAATATAGACATTTTTGATAAAATTCTGGGTTTCTTTCCAAATCTGCTGAAATTCCGCGATGCGATCCGGAGTAAGGTCTCTGACGCAGGTGATGCCGCCGACCACAAGGCTCTGAATGTGCGGATTTTTTCCGCCGAAGATAGCGTGCATTCTAGCGCTTCTTGCCTGAAGCCGAAGCGCCTCGATGTAATGCGCGGTTGCCATGAGATTCGCTTCCGGGGGCAGCATATATGCCGGATGTCCCCAATACGCATTGTTCAGCGGACCGAGCTGGCCGCTCTCGACAAAAGTTTTCAGACGATTCTGAACGTCTTTGAAATAAGCCGCGCCCCCGGGACCGTTGCTGACATTATCGGCAAGCGCGGCGGTTTTCACAGGATCGGCTTTGGTCACCGCGCTCACCACATCCACCCAGTCCAGCGCGTGGAGATGATAAAAATGAATGATGTGGTCATGCTGAAACTGTACGCCGTGAAGGAGATTCCGCAAAATCCGGGCGTTGTCGGGAATTTTGACGCCTACGGCATTTTCTACGGCTCTGACCGAAGACAGTGCGTGAACATAAGTGCAGACGCCGCAGGAACGCTGCACAAAATGAGAGGCATCCCGGGGATCACGCCCCTGAAGAATGATTTCAATGCCTCTGAACATCTGTCCGGAACTCCAGGCATTTTTGACTTTGCCGCCCTCGACCTCCACTTCAATCCGAAGATGTCCCTCTATTCTGGTAATCGGGTCTATTGTTATTCTGTTTCCCATTGTTTTTATCTCCTCTTTGAAACACAAAAGCTAACCACGAAGATACGAAAGATACGAAAATCAATATCCTTTCGTGTTTTTAAAAACTTTCGTGGTTTTCGTGTTCCAATGTTAGCGTTTACAGTTCCTGATAAAACGGCGTCATTTTATCCCAGAAATCCGGTTCGCTGCATCCGAGACAGGGATGTCCGGCTTCCACGGGCCAGCTTGTTCCGTCATTGAATTTTGCAATGGGACAGTTGTTGTAGGTTTCCGGTCCCCGGCATCCCACTTTGTAAAGACAGTAGCCCATTGCCGCTTCTTCAGAGCCGAACTGAGTGACAAATTCCTCATTCTCAAAATGAGACCTTCGGGGACACTGATCATGAATGGTTTTGCCGTAAGCAAACAGGGGTCTGCCGAGATTGTCAAGCGTCGGAAGTTTTCCGAAGAGGAGATAATTGACCACGGTTCCGACAAAATTGACGGGATTGGGCGGACATCCCGGAATATTGACTGTTTTCATGCCCAGCGCGTCGCCCACGCCTTTATAGCCGCCGGGATTGGGTTTGGCAGCCTGCACGCCGCCGAAGCTTGAACAGGTGCCGATGCAGACCACCGCTGCCGCTTTGGGGCAGACATCTTTTGCAATTTCCAGAAAAGTGCGTCCGCCGATTCTGCCGTAAGCGCCGTCAAATGCGGTTGCAACCGCGCCCTCGACCACGCAGATAAATTTTCCGTTATATTTTTTGAGCGCCTCCTGAAGATTTTCCTCAGCCTGCGTCCCGGCTGCTGCCATGATGGTTTCATGGTATTCTACGGAAAGAATTTCAAACACCAGATCATCAGGATAAGGATAGGCGGAGCGGAGAAGGGCTTCGGAACAGCCCGTGCATTCCGCAAAATGAAGCCATATCACCGGCGGGCGCTGCGCCGGCGCGGCAAAAACTTCCGCCACTTTCGGCACATAAGCAGCGGAAAGTCCCATAGCGGCTGTCAGAAAGGTGCAATACTTCATGAAGCCTCTTCTTGAGACCCCTTTCATTTCCAGCTTCTCGTAAAAATTCACTGTTTCCTTTTCCATATACACCTCCGTTGATGTGATTAAGCGTGTTATCTTTAAATGGAAATTAAAAACTATATTAGATTCATTTTTTTAAGAAGTAAAGAATAAATTTAATTTAAATCTGTAAAGGCTGGCAAAGCACAGAGGAATGACCGTAAAAGCAGGCTTTTTTACGATTTGAAATCTTCATAGGAGTGAGTTACGCAGTTATACCGAATCTCTTTTGACTTTATATGATATTTTTTCCCCGGAGGGGTTTCCCACAGAGATCACAGAGAAGAAAAGCCCACGGAGAACACAGAGAGTTTAAAAAAAACTCTGTGATCTCTGCGGTCTTTTAAAACTCTGTGAACTCTGCGGGAAACAAAATGAGAGAATGCTTTCAATAGAGATTCGGTATTATACTGCCCACCGGCATCATCTGCGCTTCTGTAAAACGCAGATGATGACGGTGGAAAGAATAATCAGAGCCTCGCGTGAGCGGGTCGAAGGTCCGGTCGCTTACGCTTCCGGCTCTGAAGCGACTGCGATGCGGTCAGAAAGTTCACGACAAATCTGAAAAATTTTAAAAAAATATATACTTTTTTATTGACATACGAATATATAAACGATAAAATTAAATTTTAGTTTGTTTATTTTTTGTATGCAGAATATCGGACTGAAAAAAATCATTTTCACCTTAAAAAACCTTCGGAATAATCGGCAAGATAATGAATGATATAATTTTTTTTAAATATTAATGAAATGAGGAGGTATCAAAATGGTTTTTCTGAAAAAATCAGCTTTATGTATGGCGATGTGCTGCTGTCTCTTAACTGTCGCTTACGTTTCTGCGTCAGCTAAGACCTATCACAGCGCGGATTATAACCCGTCGGATTATAAAATCAGCATGTCCGAGCTTATTCGCGTTATTCAGTTCTACAATATCGGCGATTTTCACTGCGACCAAAGCAAAGAAGACGGCTATGGTGTCGGTCCCGGGGATAAAAATTGCTCTTTCCATGATGCTGATTACAATCCGCAGGACTGGAAAATCACCTTGAATGAACTCTTACGTCTGGTTCAGTTTCATAACGCAGGAATATATCATGTTGACACGACGAATGAAGAAGACGGCTTTGCTCCCGGTTCAGGAACCGGCACACCGGATCCGGATGTCATTGAAATCTGCGGCGATGAAATAGATCAGGACGGAGACGGCAGAGATAACCTTTTCAGCATTGATCCTGAGAAATCCTTGGTTTTTAAAATCGGAGTTCGTCAACAAGATGCGGCAAGGCTGTGTTTGCCTTACATCTTTGATATTAAGACTGTAAAACAAGACGGAAAAGAAATCCAACTGCCTGACAATGTTGTTTTCGACAAAAAAGAGGGAAAATTCTCGTGGACGCCGACTTCGGAACAGGCAGGCGATTATGAATTTATTTTCCTTGTGAAAGAGACCTGCGGATATGATGAGGTTGAAATTACAGCATATATTGTTGTAAAAGGAACTTCCCGCAAACAGATTGCAGATGTTTCGGCTTCACCGGCTTTCATTAATCCGGCTGCCGGAGAAAAAACAACGATAAGTTACACCTTGGATAAGCCTGCTGCTGTTACCATCGAATTGTATAAAGCATCGGTTGCCATCAGCGGATGGGGTGACGGAATCTTCCGCCGAGAATTGGAGATGACTCTGTTGAACAATCAGTCAAGACCCGCAGGACAAAACAGCGAAATATGGAACGGCAAAGGAGCGGACGGCAAAACCCTTGAACCTTCAGCCTATGTGTATGTAATCAAAGCGGTAAGCAGTGATAAAACCTACACCTATGATCCCGAATATGTCAGCGGGCTTGTGGATATTTCCAACTTCACTGTTTCTCCTTTGAATTTCAATCCTTATGCCAATCAGTCTCTTGAATTGAAATACAGTCTGCTTCAGCCTGCATGGGTGACCATCGGCGGTAACGGAATGCCCGGGTTTGCTGTTGCAGGCAAGCCGAAAGATAAGGGCGAAAACATTGATAAATGGGACGGAAGAGCGGAAATCTGGGATGACAGCGGCGATACAGGGAAAACGATGGTTGTTACGGGAACATTGAACCTTGCGGCAAAAGCCGAAATTCTGCCTGAAAACGTCATCGTGATAAAGGAACAAGACGCTTCTTTGATTACGGATCTATCCACCGAAGCCTATATCATTGTTCCCTCTTACGGAGAAATCAGCACGGTAAAATACACGCTTTCCGAAAACGCCGCTGTTTCCATAAGCATCAGCGATCCCAACGGAAACAACTGGATATTGCTGGAGAATGAAACGCAGTCCAAGGGCGAGCATTCTGCTGAATGGCACGGCATCAATGCCGACGGAAAATTGGTCTGGCCCCTGACCAAAACTCAGAACTATTACGGATATATATCTGAAATGCCGGAAGGCGATTATACGGTGGAAATCAGCGCTGAGAGCAAAGCAAGCGGGATAACAGCCGTAAAACGGGCAAATATCCATGTTTACAGATAAACCGCACCTGTCGTTCTCGTTCCCACGCTCCGCGTGGGAACGTCCCCCCGGCCGATCGGCTGGCGGAATGCGCCGATCTGTTCCGGGGCGGACGCGGAGCGTCCGGGCCGCATTCCCACGCGGAGCGTGGGAACGAGATCAACTGCGTAACTCATATATAATTTGCCGTATCCGTCCATATATCTGCATTGCAATTCTTACCATTTTAATAATGGGGGAAACGGTTTTTGCAGAACAGGCAGAAATATCGCAGATCGGATTTTCATCTTTTAGGGACGGATACTGGCAGATATGGCGCATGGATTCGGATGGCGGAAATCTCCGGCAGATAACAAAGAGTCCTTCCGATAAAAGAGAGCCGCTGTGGTTTGATAAGGGGCAAAAACTGCTTTACAGAATCAGCAACGCAAAACTGTATGTGAAAGACCTTAAAACAGGTGAAGAAACCGGTTTTCTGGAACAATACGGAAATATTCTGAATCCTGATTTTTCAGCAGATGGCAGACGAATACTCTTCACGCGGTTCAGAACAGACATAACAGACAGCAGCGATATCTGGTCTGCTTCTCTTGCGCCTGACGCCAATGAAAGCAAAAGGCTGACCCGTGAACCCGGCATCCAATACGATGCTGACATATCGCCGGATGGGAAAAGCGTCGTTTATGTTTCCTCGTCAAAAGGGAAAGGACACGGTATATGGCTTGCAGACATTGAAGGCAAAAGTCATGTCTGTTTAAAGGAAGACGGTTTTTACAATATCTGCCCGGACTGGTCCCCGGAAGGAAAAAAGATTGCCTTTGCCTCAAATGCCGAGGGCAATTATGATATATGGGTAATGGATTCGGACGGGAAAAATCAAACCCGGCTGACGACGGATAACGGACTGGATACCCAGCCCAAATGGTCGCGGGACGGAAAAGACATTCTGTTTATTTCCAATCGGCTGGGAAATACGCAGGTATGGATAATGAAAGCAGACGGTTCGGATCAGAAAGCCCTAACGCCGAAGGATATGCGATGCGCTGATCCGACATGGATTGATTTTTGATGATTGTAGGGGTAAGCCCCTGTGCTTACCCTTAATCGGGCGTTCAGAAAAAGGGCAAC
>DZCT01000018.1:8614-21565 GCA_022736535.1 Desulfatirhabdium butyrativorans
ATGCTGTTTTTTCATACTATGCCTCTTATGTCTTTACGCTGTCCACGCCGGAACAGAAGAAATTCCATTGAGAATCAGCAATATCTCATTGGATAAAAAAACATTCTCTTCTGATAAAGACGGCAGCGTAAAAATCACTTATAAGCTCTCGAAAGATGCGGCGGTTACGGTCAATATCTATGATGAAAGCGACAGACGGATCCGCACGCTGGGCACCCAAGTCAAAACAGCAGCCGGTTTCTGTTCTGCGGAATGGGACGGAAAAGATGACGAGGGAAAATTTCTGCCTTCAGGCGCATATATTTATACCCTTGAAGCTGTCAGCGATGCGGGCGAAAAAACAAAATATGACCCTGCGGATCAGACCGGCGGTATCTTGCTGGAAATCCGAAAGCCGGTATTGGACACGGAAAAAGGGGAAATTTCATACGTCTTGCCAAAGGCGGGAATGGTGAGAATCCGGGCTGGCATTAAAGAGGGACCTCATCTGAGGACGCTCATTGACTGGATTCCGAGAGAAGCGGGTGCGAATTTCGAGAAATGGGACGGCAAAGACAAAGCCGGACTGATTGATTTGTTTCAGATTCCCAAAAGAGAGGTCTATATTTTTGCTTATTCGCTGCCGGATAACTGTATGATTCTTAAAAGCAATGCGGCGAATCAGGACAGGGTGTCTGCCGATAAAGCCGAATACCGTTTGAAAACAGAAGGATATGCGGATCCCAAATACAAACATGCGCTTCACGAAAAAGCGATATGCCATGAACCGGAATTTGAAGTAACATTTCCCCAATCGCTGCCCCGAACAGCAGAGGGCATACCGATAGTGGAGGAAAACAAGCCGGTTCCGGTAAAGGTGAGCATTTCTGAAAAAGACCGGCGGCATATAGAAAGCGCAAGGTTCGAGGTCATGTTTTTTGTGGATACGGTGTTTCTGTTCGAGGATGAGGAAGGCTTTACGCCTTTCACATATATATGGAACACACAGGGCTTGTCCCCGGGCGAGCATGTGTTTACAGTCAATATTATGAGCTATGACGACCATTGCGGCGTCGAAACCCAAAAAGTGATGATAAGGAGATAAAACCATGTTTTCGAGAAATAAATCTTGGATGAAAAACATTTCGATGGTTGTGCTTTTCTTTTTTGCCTTTCAACTCATTCCCATGCCGGCGCTACACGCGTATGATACCGGAACCGGCGATATGCACGGAGGCACGCAACCCCAAGACGGAAAGAATCCGCAATCTAACGGGGATAAAGGCAAGCAGGAAACACCTCCGCCGCCGCCGAAGAATTCTTGTGAGACGGATAAACCTGTATCTCTTTTGACCGGAGAGAAAACATACACAAAGAGCGATTTTGTTATTCAGGGCAGAGGTCTCAGTCTGGCTATCACTCATGTTTATAAAAGTCAGCGGAATTTCAACGGCAGATGGGGCTACGGATGGTTTTTGAACTATGATGCAAAAATAAAACGGCTTGAAAATGACAATCTCCTGTTGGTTGATGAAACGGGCCGTAAAAATGAATATTTCAAAATGGGAGCAGGGGCTTATGCTCCGCCTGCGGGATTTGATGACGTCATGGCGGAAAATGCGGACGGCACTTACACCCGAACCCTCAAAAACGGCGTCAAATATGATTTTGATCTGGACGGCAAACTCACGAGCATCAAGGACAATAACGGCAATTCCCTTACATTTGCTTATGAAAGCAATGAAAAATCGCCCATTAACGGAACATCGAAGTATTTTGTTACGCAGGAAACCGGCGTTGTTGCTTATGATTATAAGCTTACAAAGGTAACGGATGCTTCCGGAAGAGCGGTAACGCTTTCTTATAATGATGACGGAAGATTGAAGAAAATGACGGATCCCACAGGCAGGGAAATTCAGTATGAGTATGACAAAAACGACAATTTGGTGAAAATTACCGACCCTGCCGGAGATGCCTATGCCTTCAAATATGAAGATGAGAACGACGTAAATAACCTTACGTCTGTTACCGATCCCGAAGGCGTCACATTCCTGAATAACACCTATGATTTTCAAGACCGTGTTGTTAAGGAGATTCATAATGGTGAAACTCTTAATTTCGCTTATGATGTCTATGAGGAGGGAACTTATAAAAAAGCGGCGACTCTTACGCGTTCAAACGGCTCTGTTGCCTATTATGAAATGAGCGACTGTTGCGGCAATCCTACAAAGGTGGTGCGGGACAAGGGCGGCTTGAATCTTGTAACGAGCTATACTTACGATAATAACATGAACATGCTGTCCATGACGGATCCCCGGGGCAACACCACGAGTTATACCTATGACGAAAGGGGAAATATCCTGACCGTAAGCGATCCTGAAGGGAATGTTACTGCTTTCACTTATGAGCCGGTTTTCAACCAGATCACCAGTATCACCGATGCGCTGGGCAGAGCTACCAAGCTTGAGTATGACGGCAAGGGAAATCTGACCCGCATTACGGATGCGATGGGAAATCAGACGATTTTCACATATAATGCAGATAACGGCGATTTGCTGACCGCCACAGATGCAGAAGGACATGTTACAACTTTTACTTACAATGACTACGGCTATATCTCGGCGATAAAAGACGCCCTGAATCACACCATCACGATGGAATATGACTCGTTGGGAAATCTTTTGTCCCTTGTGAATCGAAACGGGAATAAGTCTCTGTTTTCTTATGATAAGAAGAATCAGTTGACTCAAGTTGCGGACGCGCTGGGCAATGTGACCCAATTTGCTTATGATAAAAACGGCAACCGGACAAAAATAACGGACGCGCTGAACAACGCCACATCATTTGCTTATGATGATTACAATCGGATTCAGGCGATAAGCAATGCCTTGAATAACGCCACGTCCTTTGCTTATGATGTCAACAGCAATGTGAAAAAAATCACTGACGCGGAAGGCAATGCCACTGCTTATGAATATGACACTTGGGACAGGCTGGCGAAAATTGTTGACGCATTGGGAAACAGCACCGGCTACGCTTATGATGCAAACGGCAATCTGACAAGCCGCACAGACGCGAAGGGAAATACCACACGCTACGAATATGACAAGCTGAACCGTCTGAGCAAAACCGTTTATGCGGATGGTTCAACAGAAACATACAGTTATAATCAGGTGGGAGATTTGGTTTCCCGGACCAACCGGGAAGGCAAAATGATTGCCTATTCTTATGACAAGCTGAATCGGCTGGTGAATAAAAGCTATTCCGGTACAGAGAAACGAAGTCATCTCAACCCCACGCAGGTGATCTATCAGTATGACAAATTGGGCAGAATGATTTCTGTTTCCAATGATGACAGCACCAGCATCTATACTTATGATTCGCTGGGCAGAGCGATTCAGGCAGTTCAGGACAATAAAACAGTTGCTTATGAATATGACGCCGCAGGGAACAGAACCAAGCTTGTTTATCCTGACGGGACTTATGTAACCTATCTTTATGATACGCTGGAACGCTTGGATCAGATCAAAGACGCTTCGGGCAAGGTACTTGCTGAGTATTCCTACGACAAGACCAGCCGAAGAACGCAACTGTCGCTTGCCAACGGAACTCAGACGAATTATCAGTATGACGCCATATTCAGGCTGACCAATCTCAGCAACAAGGTCAGTTCCACGCAGGCGATTATTTCTAACTTTGCTTACGGATATGACAAAATAGGAAACCGGACATCCATGACTACCCCGAAGGGCATCCATTCCTATTCCTACGACAAGATTTATCAACTGACAAAAGCCGATTATCCGAGCAGTTCTTCCTTCTCTGATACGACCTACAGTTTTGATGCGGTCGCCAACCGAACCGTTGCCGGATCAACCGCTTATGTTGCCAATGAACTGAATCAGTACAGCAAAGTCGGCGGGAGTTCATACGCCTATGACGGGAACGGCAATTTGACGAATGACGGGAAGAATACTTATCTTTATGATTATGAAAACCGGCTGGTTCAGGTAAAAACTGCAAGCGATACAGTTATGTTCAAATATGACGGATTCGGCAGAAGAACAGTCAAAACCAGCACCGGCAAGACAACGGCATATTTGTATGACGGAGACCAGATTCTTGCCGAATATGACGAATCCGGCAATCTGCTCAGGAAATTCATTTACGGTACAGGGATAGATGAGCCGATTGTCATGGAAAGCGCGGGGAAGCAGTATTTCTATCATGCGGACGGGCTTGGCTCTTTTACCGAAATCACGGATTCGAGCGGGGCAGTTGCGGAAAAGTATGAATATGATGTTTATGGAAAGCCTGTCATCAAAGACGGTTCTGACAAAGTGCTGGCGCAGTCGGCTCTCGGCAATTCCTATCTGTTCACAGGCAGGGAATATGATGCAGATACGGGGCTGTATTATTACCGGGCAAGGTATTATTCGCCGGATTTGGGGCGGTTTTTGCAGACGGATCCGATTGGGTATGTTGACAGTATGAATTTGTATGCGTATGTCGGAAATAATCCATTGAATTCGATAGATCCTTTTGGACTAGTCTTAACAGAAGCAGCGACGGCGGCATTTACCGAAGCCGATTTCGTTGCATTATCAAGGTTAGCGGCACAGCTAGGGACACAAAAAGCAATAATAGAGGCAGTAGCGGCAGCAAGAATTGCGGCGGGGGCAGTAGTGGCAGCAGAAGTTATTGTGGGGGTGGCGTTAGGAGTAGCTATTGTGGCAGGCACATACTATCTATGGAATGCTGTACAAAATACACAAAATACATTAAGAGGTACTTCTAACGCTTCAGGAACTAATAACAGGACATGCCAGATAGGTTCTTCGATAGGTTCGGGTGGAGGGGGCAAAGGTCCACCACCTAAACGTCCTGTTGACCGTTTTGATCGGGATGACAATGATCCAAATGATTCTGCTAATAAAGCAAAGGCTGAAAATGCTAGGGCTGAAAATGCTAGGAAAAAATGGTGGTCGGAAAATTGGTGGCGGTATTATGGAAAGGGGGTGCCGCCAGGGGATCCAAATTTTCCTTTCCCTAACCTTTGATGATAAACATTTATTTATCACAGAGGAAAAGGGTGTCGCCAGTGCATCCAGATTTTATAACATAAAGGATTTTTATGATTTTTTTAATTCTGTGAATCAGGGATGACTCCTATCTACAAGGATTGCGTATAAGCAAGGATTTCCGGCAACAGCCGCCCAATCTTTGCTTACACATAATCCTTGCAGACTTTTGCTTGCAGACGAGCGTGAGTTTGAACATGCCGGTGTCCGAATCTTGACTTTTCCCGGCGAAAAGGTTAAGTTGCTCTGATGGATATTAAAGCAGGCGGTTCCGTTTCGTGTTTTTAAAATCTTGAGGAGGGAAATTAACCATGACCCAAGAGTTACAGATACTGATTGAAAAAGCCCGAAAAATGTCTCCTTCGGAACAGTTCGAGCTGATTGCCGCTCTTTCTCAGTCATTGTCTCATATTCCCTACCCGAAATCATCGGCTGTTGCCGATTTTGAAAAATCTTTAACTATCGAGGAAATTGTACAAAATCAGAAAACAAAACCTGTAACAGACATTGCAAATCTGGCGGCTGATTTCTGGCCCGATGAAGAATCGGCAGATGACATTATCACATACATTTATCAGCAGCGCCGGGAAGATCGTCTGAAAGACTGATGGAAATCATTCTGTTAGACACAAATATAGTATCTTTTTTATTTAAAAAAGATACACGGGCTGTACTTTATGAACCCTATCTGAAGAACAAGATATTAGCGATTTCCCTGATGACCGTTGCTGAATTATATCAATGGACGGAAGTCTGTAAATGGGGGAATCGCCGAATAAGCCAGTTAGAAAAAAGCCTTGCAGCCCATTATTCGATTCTTCCGATAGATATGGAATTATGCCGATTGTGGGGAAGGATACGAGCCGAATGTCAGGCGGCGGGCCGGCCTATTTCTCCGCAAGATGCGTGGATAGGGGCTACTGCATTGCGGTACGGTTTGTCTCTTATCACCCATAATCCGAAAGATTTTGAATCCATTGAAAATATTAAAATAATCACTATGATTGGATAGAATCGGATTTAAAGAAAGGGATTTCCCTGATTGCCTTAATCCTGCGAATCCTTTAATCAGGTGAATCAAGGATTCGGACAATATGAACAGAAAGGAGGACGGAAAAGAAATGCAGACCTACCATTTCAAAAAAATCGCAGACAGTGAGGGCAAAGTGATAATTTCAGGATTGCCTCCGTCCGAGGAAGTGACTATTCTGGCTTTGCATTCCGGGACATCCGAGTGGCAGGAAAAAATGAAACTGTGGATGAATAAGTTACGGGAAGATCATCCCTTTGGCGAAATGAGCAAAGATGAAATTTTAAGACAACTGAAGAAAACCCGTGAGGACGTGTGGAAAACGGAATATGACAGTTAGTTTGGATACCAACGTCTGGATATTCGGTTTTCTCGGTGCAGATATATTTTGTGAAAAAATCATTCTGAATCTGCCCCGCTTTCAAATAATCATGCCTGATCAGATACGGGCTGAGCTGGAACGCAATCTTCCCGGACAATACATGAGACAGTTTTATCTGCTTGCCCTTGAAACGGGTGTTCAATTCGATTTTGAGCCTGTTCCTCAGTCATATATCACTATGTTTGAACAAAAGGGCCTGAAAAAGGGGGATTTGATTATCGGGGCATTTTGTGAATGGCGGGGAGTTGATATCATTGTTTCCGACAATCGGGATTTTCTGAGAGGCTTATCAGGAGAACATTGCTTTCAGGTGATGTCGCCTCAGAAATTCTGCAAAAAATTTAACATAGAATAAATATTGCAGGGATTTCCGGAAACAGCCGTCTGATCCTTGCTTACACATAATCCTTATAGCATGTAGGGGCACGCCGCCGGCGTGCCCCTACGGTTTACAGGCAACTGACATGCCGCTGTCCGAAATCTTAACTTTTCCCAGTAAAAGACATATTCTTATTTTTATAAATCGGCAAACATGAATATGTTTGGATATAACGGAACGATGGTTAATTTTGGCGGTCTGTGTATTTCACAGACAAGAAAGCTTGAATCACAGATGCGGATAAGGAAAAAATGATCTTGAAAAAAATGTCTTGATCATGCTGAAGATAAGTTTTCGATTTTACAACATCACGGGCTTGTGATAATAAGAGATACTGTATCTGATGCCGTAAAAAATCCCGACATAATTTTACCCGCCTACAGAAGCAGAAAAATAGCTCAGAAAGTCATAGATGAAAACCATGTCATCAGAGTGGTTTTTGAGGAATTTTCTGATAAAATAAAAATCATTACCTTTTATCCCGGAAAGCGAAAACGATATGAAGATGAAATACAATAAAGACGAAGATATAATGATTATCGAAGTATCTCCGGAGCCGATTGATTTTGCAGAAGAAATGGGGCCTTTTATCGTGCATTTTACCAGCGACAGCAAGCCTGTTTTATTGGAAATATTAGATGCAAGTGAATTTTTTTCCGCAGCAGTCAAATCAGCCATGCGTCCGAAAGAAAACATAACAGAGCAGAATGTCGCAATTTAACAAGGATTTCCGGAAACAGCCGTCTGATTCTTGCTTACACATAACTGCTTTTATGCTAAGAATTGCTAAGAATATTGTTCAGCCATGAAAAATTTCCTTGACGAATTCGACAAAGACATTCGCAAAATATTAATCGCTCAACTCCGCAACCTCTGGACGCATACCTCCACTGCCATTGAGGGCAACACCCTCACGCTCGGGGAAACCGCTTTTGTGCTTGAAGAAGGTTTGACTGTTTCGGGCAAGCCGCTTAAAGACCATCAGGAGGTTGTGGGACATGCCAGAGCAATTGAACTGATTTATGATTTGGTGAAAAGGGAAACGGAAATCACCGAAAACGACCTGTTCAATCTCCACAAGGCAGTTCAGACCGAACTCATGTTTGATGTTTACAAGCCTGTAGGCTCATGGAAAGTCGAACCGAACTGGACATCTATGATTGATGAGATTGACGGAGACAGACAGGTTATTTTTGAATATGCTGCGCCCAAAGATGTGCCGGTGCTGATGAGAGAATGGCTGGAGCTTCTCAACCGCCGAATCTCTTTGTCTTCAAAGGAAAATATTTCAGAAAATGATGCGCTTTCCGCTTATTCGGAACTCCATATTGCCTTTGTCCGTATCCATCCTTTCTTTGACGGAAACGGACGCATTGCCCGGTTGGTTGCCAATATTCCTGTTCTGAAATCAGGCTTTCCGCCGATTATCATTCCCAAAGAGCGGCGGAGAGAATATATCATGTCTCTGACCGAATATCATTTGGCCGCAGGCATTCCGAAACCGGGGCAGCCCTTGGTTCCCGAAACAGAAAAATTGGAAAAATTCAGATTATTCTGCGCCGAATCATGGAAAAGCTCGATGGAACTTGTTCATGCGGCGCAGGAAAAGCAGGCGGAACGGAGACGTAGCAACTCGTGACAACTCAAACTTTTACGTCATTTTGAGCGAAGCGAGCCGAATTTTATAAGATTGGCTTAAAAATTTATCAAATCAGGAGATGAAAGCGTGCGTTATTTTTATATTTTTATTTTGACATTCCTACTGTCCGTTCATGCGGGATACGCTCAGGACAAGGAAAAAGAAGTCGTGGTCTATACCTCTCACGATCAGATATATTCCGAGCCGATTCTGAAAACTTTTGAGGATAAAACAGGGATCAAAGTCAAAGCGGTCTATGATGTGGAAGCCGCAAAAACCACCGGCATTGTCAACCGTCTCATTGCCGAAAAGGAAAATCCCCGCTGCGATGTGTTCTGGAACAATGAAAACGGACGGACAATTGTTCTCAAGAAAAAAGGCGTTCTGAGTCCTTATCATTCGCCCTCGGCAAAGGACATTCCCGAGCAATTCAAAGACCCGGAAGGATATTGGGCAGGCTTCGGCGCAAGAGCCAGAGTCATCATTTATAACAAGAATCTGGTAAAACCCGAAGAAACCCCTTCATCTGTATTTGATTTCACAAAAGAAATCTGGAAAGGACAGTTTGCCCTTGCCAATCCGCTGTTCGGCACAACGGCAACCCATGCGGCTGCGCTCTTCTGTGCGCTGGGAGATGAAAAAGCCAAACAGTTTTTCGCTGATCTGAAAGCAAACAAAGTGATTATTGCAGACGGAAATTCGGTAGTCAAAGATCAGGTGGCAAACGGAGAACTGAAAGCCGGGCTGACCGATACCGATGATGTGAATATGGCAGTCCTTGCCGGAAAGCCGGTAGGCATGATCTATCCGGATCAGAACTCTATGGGAACATTGCTCATTCCGAATACGGTTGCCCTGATTGCAGGCGGTCCCCATCCTGAAAACGGAAAAAAACTGATTGATTATCTCCTGAGTAATGAAGTGGAAAGCAGGCTTGCTTTTTCAGAATCCGCACAGATACCTGTCAGAGACAATGTAAAAAAGCCTGAGAACATTCCGTCTTTCAATGCAGTCAAGGCAATGAATGCGGACTATGAAAAAATTGCAGATAAAATAGAAGAGACTGCCCGATATCTGCAAGATGTCTTTCTTCGGTAAAAAATGCTGACGTGAAGAAATCCATCCTCATATCTGCCTTAACAGTTTTTGCTTTTATTGCATTGGCGCCGGTCGTCGCGGTTATCACAGATTCCCTAATCCATAACGGCAGACTTTCATTGGAAAGCTACAGGAGTATTCTGGCTGATGACCGCCAGATAGAACTGTTCATCAACAGTTTGGTTTTATCAGGAGGAACCGCTCTCTTTTCTCTCATCATCGGTGTTCCCTCGGGCTTTCTGCTTTCCCGGACAGATTTGTATTTCAGAAAATATCTTCTTTGGCTATGCCTCATCCCGCTGATAATTCCGCCGTATATCCATGCCATCACATGGATTTATCTCTTGGGGACAAAAGGGCGTATCAATATGATGATAGGGAATCTGTTTTCGCTCAATGACTTCTTTTTCAACAGTTACAATATTTACGGAATGAAAGGGGCGATTCTGGTTTTGACGCTTTCCTATTTTCCTGTTATCACGATTCTGACCATCAGCGGTCTGAGCGCGATGAATCGGGAATTGGAAGAAGCCGGAACGATTATCAGCAGTGATTTTTATGTATTGAGAAAGATTACACTTCCCTTGATTTTGCCGAATATCATAGGCGGAACAATTCTCGTCCTGATATTCTCTGTCTTAAACTACGGTGTGCCGTCATTATTGAGACTAAATACTTATCCTGTTGAAATTTTTGCCAGATTCAGCGCATTTTATGACGCAAAAGGCGCAGTTGCCCTTACTCTGCCCTTGATGCTCATGACATTTATACTTACAGGCTTTCAGTATTACTGCATGAAAGACAGACCTTACATCACTGTCGGAAGTGATACTAAGACGCCGCGCCCGTTCAATCTCGGATACGGGAAAATCCCTGCTGCCGGTTTTCTCATCGTTGTGATTCTGCTTTCAGCCGTATTTCCCATCGTTACCCTGATAATAGAATCCGGTTCACTGAAGGCATATCAGGTGGCTTTCAAAACAGCATATCCTCAGATAGTCGCCAGCTTTGTTTTATCTGCCACAGCAGCGAGTTTAACGGTTATGCTGGCTTTTTTTCTCTCCTACACATCTGAAAAAAGCGATTGGAAAGGGAGACATCTGATTGACTTTTTCTCTTTTATCCCTTTTGCCGTCCCCGGCGCAATTTTGGGGATAGGACTGATCAGAATATGGAACAGACCGGCTGCGGATTTCATTTATGAGAGTTCCGGCATCGTGATTTTTGCCTACATCGCCCGATTCAGTCCGTTTGCTGTAAAGGCGATCTCGGCAAATCTCAGGCAGATTCATCCCCATCTTGAAGAAGCGGCAGCTTTATCCGGTGTTTCATGGATAAAACAAATACTTAAAATAGTGATGCCTCTCACAGCACCCGGAATGACAGCGGGCTGGATCATCACCTTCATCTTTTGCATGGGAGAACTGAGCGCGACGCTGCTGGTAATTCCGCCCGGGGAAACAACGCTGTCTGTCAGAATCTACACGGTGATGCACTACGGCGCGGGAAATCTCGTGGCATGTCTTTGTCTGATGCTTATTGTTATTACGCTGATACCCATTTTCTTTTTAAGATATGTAAGTTATAGTCGGAAATGATAGAATTAAAAAATATCACAAAAAAATATAAGAATGCTGTTGCGGTTGACAATGTTTCTTTGAAGATTGAACCAAAAGAATCTGTAGTTTTTGCAGGCATGTCAGGCTCGGGAAAGACTACGCTGCTTAGGCTTATAGCAGGTTTTGAAGCCCCGGATTCCGGGGAGATACAGATCAGGGGGCAGTGTGCCAGCAAACCGCACAAAATCATTGTTCCGCCGAATCGGCGCGGAATCGGAATGATATTTCAGGATTTGGCGCTCTGGCCTCATCTGAGCGTTCTGGAAAATCTGGAATTCGGCTTGAAAGCCCGGGGTTTGAAAAAAACGGAACGGAAACAAAAGATAGAAATAATCTCAGACCTGATAAAGTTAAACGGTCATCTGAGCCGTTATCCTCAGTCTTTGTCAGGGGGTGAGAAACAGCGGGTTGCGCTTGCACGGACGCTCGTGCTTGAACCTGACATCATGCTGATGGATGAGCCTTTATCAAACCTTGACACGGTGCTGAAAGACGAATTTCAGAACCTGATTACCAGCCTTGTGAAACGATTAAAACTCGTCTTGCTTTATGTAACCCATGATCGGGATGAAGCACTTGCAGTAGCAGACAGAATTGCAGTCATGTCTGAGGGATCGCTTGTTCAGACCGGCACTGCAAACGATCTGCTGGAAAACCCGAAAACAGATTTTGTGAAAAAATTTATGAGGAAAACATGAAAAAAAATATCTGCCTGTTTGTTATTCTTTACTATCCTATCCCCTTTTTTTGTAGCGGCGCAATCTGCATCAAATATTTACACCACATGGGAGAATATGGAAATTGACAAATGCGCCTCGGCCTGGCTTATCAAAAAATTCATTGATAAAAATGCCGCTTTCAAATTTTTTCCCAAAGGCGAACTGATAACCGAAGGCATTCCCTTTGATGTTCCGGAAGCGGAAATACGGCGTTATCACAATCTCTCAGCCTTTGAATATCTGATGAAGAAATACAATATCACCGATCCCGCGCTTAGAAAAATAGGTGACATCATTCATGACATCGAAATCAACTATTGGGGAACAAAAGCAGTTAAAGATTCTCAAAAGATCAATGATGCGGTGCAGGAAATCATAGCAGCTTCGACATCTCCGCAGGAATCTTTGGAAAAAAGCTTTATCTTTTTTGACAGCCGCTATTCAGAATTTAAGCTGGTGATACCGCAATAAATATCACCTCTCCTACACTGCTGCCCGATTTTTTTTTTCTTGAAAAATCCTCCGGAATTTAGTAACTAACAAAATCTGATTTTGAAAATTCTTTAAAAAATAAAAACGGTTATAATATTATACGAATTATGCAGTCGGTTTCTCATTTCCAAGATGCAGAGACACAAAATTTTGCGTCTCTGCGGGGGCGAAATGACACGACAGAGCGGGGTTACGACCCAATGCTATTAAGTTAAGAGCGCCGGCGCCAGCGTCTAATTTTAGCCTTTGGCCCCCCTTGAGGGGGGCAGGGGGGTGTCTGCGGAACCGTCGCTGATGTTTGTTTCGGAGAAATCTTTCCCGCGCCGGAAACACCCCCCTCAAGGGGGGATTTGCCGCTTAACTTAACGGCATTGGGGGTTACGACCCCGCTGTTTATAATCGCGTGAGCGAGCCGACGGTCCGGTCGCTGACGCTCCCGGCTCCGAGCCGACTGCGTAACTCATAAATAATTAAGGAGCTTTTTATGTCAACAAAATGGGTTTACCTTTTCAATGAAGTGAAAGCGGACAGTG
>DZCT01000758.1 GCA_022736535.1 Desulfatirhabdium butyrativorans
GGCTCCCGGACTTCAAATCCGGTGTGGGGCGCTGATACCGTCCCGGGTGGGTTCGATTCCCATGCACTTCCGCCAATTTTCTATTCCCCCAGCAAGCCTTTGACCTGAGCGAGACTTTCCTTTGCGCCGCTTTTTTCCAGAATATTTTTTAGTGAGCGGAAGCTTTCCCGCAGAATCGCTGTTTTGGGCTTCGGAGAAGTGAGTTGCGCGTCAATGGTTCTGAGGTCGGCAAGCAGTTCGGACAGGTCATCAAAATTCAGTCCCAAATTTCCCGCCTGATGTTTCAGAAGCGTCACAATCTTCTCAATGCCCGCTTTTACAGCCTCATCTGCAACCGGCGCATTGCCGAGCGTGATTCCGCCCGCTGAATCCGAACCCGCGCCCGCGCCGAGTTTCCGGGCTTCTTCCACTCCTTCGGCGGTAATGGCTATGCCGCCGGAAAGCGTTCGGATTTCTATCAAATCCCAGCTCATCAAGGTTTCTGCTGACCGTTTCGATGCGTTTTTATCCATGTTCAAAGCCGCGCCGACTGTAAACATGGAAACCTGCGCGGCAGAACTGCCTTTTGTCTGTTCAAACAGTTCCAGCAGAAATTTCTGCTCGGCTTCGTCAATATTTATCTGATTCATTAAGAAATTTTTCCTTTTTCATTATTAATTTTGATCGTAGGACACGCCGCTGGACTGGCCTCCGTAAAGCGATTTTTCAAATCGCTTCAAGCGCCCGGGCTTAAAACAGATAAAATCCGCTCTGCAATTTCCGTAGGGACACGCCGGTGGCGTGTCTTTTTTTGTGTTCCTCATGGGTTCCGTGGGAGAAATTCGGTCGGGCGACGTTCATGCTGCTGAGAATCGGGTTTCTGATAGCAATTCGCTGTCAAAAATTAAACGATGCCGGCAGGGTGGCGGGACCAAGCTAAAAACAGACCATCCCCACCGCAGGCAGACTTTCCGGAGTGCTGAAATGAGCGGAGCGAAATTTTAGCACCTTGCACATTGCATTGCTAAAATTTCATTTCAGCACTCCGGATAATCCGCACAGGCAGACTTTCCGGAGTGCTGAAATGAGCGGAGCGAAATTTTAGCACCTTGCA
>DZCT01000019.1:0-2890 GCA_022736535.1 Desulfatirhabdium butyrativorans
TACCCCGAACCTTTCTTTTTCCCTACGCTCCTTCAAAAAATGCGATGCGTTCTCCGGGCATCAAAGTTACGACTGCTTTTTTCCAGTCTCTGCGCCTGCCGACAATCTTGCCCCGGTGCTTGATTTTTCCTTTTACCTGTATGGTCCGCACGGCAGACACCCGGACATTGAAAATTTTCTCCACGGCACGGGCGATTTCAACCCGGTTCGCATCACGGACCACTTCAAATGAAACCTGATTGCTGGCTTCTTTCTGCTTTGCGGTTTTTTCGGTTATCAGGGGCCGTCTGATAATATCATAATGAATCATAACTGAGGGTTCCCTCCCAGCCGGGTCAGAATGGGCTGTATGGCAGATTCGAGCAGAATCAGATCGTTATATTTGAGAATATCGTAAACATTCAGTCCCTCGCATCTGAGAACCTTTGCGCCGGGAAAATTGCGGGCTGAAAGTTCCAGAATTTCATTCTGTCTGTCGGTGACAATCAGGGCATTGCGCCGCTTTAAGGCATCCAGCACCTGCACGAATCCGGCTGTTCTGATCTGTCCGAGACCGAAATCGGAAATCACGGTCAGGGTATGGTCCTGAAATTTGCTGCTCAAAGCCATTTTCAGGGCGAGTTTTCTTTCTTTTTTGGGGACCTTGTAGGCATAAGACCGCGGATCAGGTCCGAAAACGCTTCCCCCGCCTCTGAGGAGGGGAGATTTGATATCGCCGCGTCTGGC
This sequence comes from Desulfatirhabdium butyrativorans, assembly GCA_022736535.1. Classification (GTDB taxonomy): domain Bacteria; phylum Desulfobacterota; class Desulfobacteria; order Desulfobacterales; family JAIFKL01; genus JAIFKL01. The sequence continues at coordinate 727 of DZCT01000019.1, forward strand.
TCTGCCCGTGCCTTTCTGGCGAAAAAGTTTCCGAGTGCTGCCGCTGACGTCGCCGCGATGCCTGACTGATGCGGTCCCCGCCCGTCTGCATGACAGCTGCATGGTGACAACTTCATGCAGAACAGCCGGTCTGACCGGAATATCAAATATTTCATCCGGCAACTGCGTCTGTGAAACCGGCTCTCCTTTGGAGTTGAGAACATCTATGACCGCCATATTTTCTCCTGTAAGTGAGAAGTGAGAAATACCCCTGTCATTCCGAGCGAAATCCCCTGTCATTCCGAGATACCCCCTGTCATTCCGAGCGCAGCGAGGAATCTTAAAGCCAATCTTATACCAAATCTTATACCAATCTTATTAAAATCGGTCGGCTCGCTGCGCTCGAAATGACAGTTCGCCTGAAATGACGTTTCATTTCTCATTTCTCACTTTTACCGGGGTTCGGCTGAACTGATATTATTTTTTCTCTGTTGTTTTATAAAGCGCCAGCCATCCCGAAACAGCGCCCGGAACAGCACCTTTTACCAGAATAAGATTGTCTGCTTCGTGAATATCAACGATTTCCAGATTACGGACTGTTTTTTTCGTATTGCCGTATTGTCCGGGCAGCTTTTTTCCTTTGGTGACTCTTGAGGGCCATGCGCTGGAGCCGATGGAACCCGGGACCCTGTGGCTGTTGCAGCCGTGGGTTTCATCGCCGCCTCTGAAGCCGTGACGTTTGACCACGCCGGTAAAGCCGCGCCCCTTCATTTTGCCGGTCACTTTGATCCGCTCCCCGATTTTAAATATCTCTGAGGGACTCAGGGTCTGCCCGAGCGTGTATGCGCCGGGGCTTTCGGCAGCAAATTCTTTTACGGAAAAAAAACTTTTGCCCCCGCTTTTTTTAAAATGCCCTTTGAGGGGCAGACAGGTCCGCTTTTCTTTTTTCTCGCCGAAACCGAGCTGAAGCGCATTATAACCGTCTGTCACTTCTGTTTTGATCTGGGTGACCACACAGGGACCCGCCTGTATGACCGTGACCGGTATATAAGCGCCTGTCGGCGAGAACACCCCGGTCATTCCCAGTTTTTTTCCCAATAATCCCTTGCACATTGTTTTCACCTTTTACAGGTTGCAGGTTGCAGGTCACCTGTAACTTGTTACCTGTCACCTGCTACAGTTTTATCTCCACATCCACGCCGGGGGAAAGGTCCAGTTTCATCAAAGCGTCCACGGTCTGCTGGGTGGGGTCGAGAATATCGAGCAGGCGTTTATGAGTTCTCATTTCAAACTGTTCCCTTGATTTTTTGTCTATGTGAGGGGAACGCAGAACACAGTATTTGTTGATCCTCGTCGGAAGCGGTATGGGACCCACGACTTTGGCGCCTGTTTTGTTTGCCGTGCCTACGATGTCCGCTACGGACTGATCCAGCAGTTTGTGATCGTAAGCCTTCAGTCTGATTCTGATTTTCGTATTCATTTTATATTTCTTCTGTTCTTCGGAAGTATCGGTGCTTTTTTTGCTTTTTTTTCTCCGCAACGCCGGGCAGCCGAGAGCACGCAAGGGGCAAAAGCACGCCGACGCCCAAGCCGCAAAAGGGACGAGCCAAAAAATGCCCGGACCAGCACAGTTGCGGTACCATAAAAAAAAACGGTGACTTACCATCGGAAATGGGCAAAAGCCTTGTTCGCTTCCGCCATTTTATGAGTGTCTTCTCTCTTTTTGACAGATGCGCCTCTTTTGCTTGCCGCGTCGAGCAGTTCGGCAGCCAGTTTCTGTGCCATGGTTTTTTCGGAGCGTTTGCGTGCAAAGGCAATCATCCAACGGATAGCCAGTGCCTTGCGCCGGGAGGGGCGTATCTCAGTGGGCACCTGATAGCTGGAACCGCCGACCCGACGGGATTTGACCTCAATGGCAGGCTTTACATTGTCAATAGCCTGCTTGAAAATTTTAAGGGGCGGCTCATTGGTCTTTTTTTCAATAATATCGAAAGCGTCATAGAACAAAGATTCTGCCGTGCTTTTTTTGCCGTCCCGCAACATGGAATTGATAAATTTGGCAACTAATTCGCTGTTATATTTGGGATCGGGAATCATCACCCGTTCCGCCACTTCTCTTCTTCTCGGCATAATGCCCCCTTGAAAATACCCTTTAAAAAATCCTTTAAAAAACCTCGTAGGTTGG
>DZCT01000019.1:2990-21528 GCA_022736535.1 Desulfatirhabdium butyrativorans
GAGCTTGCGAACCCCAACAATGCTTGCGAACTTACTGCCCCGTTTAAAATCAGACGTGTGACCGCCCACGCCGGTGCGACATCCATCTTTTTATATTTACTCAGTGATTTGTCAAAACTCGCTTTTATACATTTTTATAAAAATTTTGTCAAGCAATTTTATTTAAAAAAATAAATACGAGTTTTTTCTTTTTTCAGCATCTGAGAGTTGACAACTTTTTGAAAGTTGTCAACTCCTTACCGCATCTGTCATGCGCCGAGGTCCACCCCCACATGCCGGTATGCCGGAAAACCTGTGCCTGCCGGAACCAATCTGCCCATAATGACATTTTCCTTGAGGCCACGAAGGTAATCTTTTGCGCCCCCGATACTCGCTTCTGTCAGAACCTTTGTCGTTTCCTGAAAAGACGCAGCAGAGATAAAGCTGTCGGTGCTGAGTGAGGCTTTGGTGATCCCCAGTATCAGCGGTTCGGCTGTGGCAGGCTTTCCGCCCTGTTCAGTAACTCTCCGGTTTTCTTCCTCAAACCGGATTTTATCAATCTGCTCGTCGCCGATAAATTTGCTGTCTCCGGGATCAAGGATTTTAACCCGGCGCATCATCTGACGCACAATGACCTCTATGTGTTTGTCATTGATTCTGACGCCCTGAAGTCGGTAAACTTCCTGAACCTCATCCACCAGATACCTTGCCAGCGGCACCTCGCCTTTGATCTTGAGAATATCCTGCGGAATTTCCGACCCGCTGATCAGCGGGTCCCCTGCCCGCACATAATCCCCTTCATACACATTGATGTGCTTGCCCCGGGGAATCAGATATTCCTTTTTCTCGCCCACATCCACAGGCGTAACCGTGACTTTGGTTTTGCCTTTGACGCCTTTGGAAATGGAAACAAAACCGTTGATCTCGCTGAGAATGGCGGTTTCTTTGGGTTTGCGGACTTCAAACAGTTCCGCCACCCGCGGCAGACCGCCGGTAATGTCTTTGGTCTTTGTGGTGGCTCTGGGCAGCTTGGCAATCACGTCGCCGGCTTTGACAATATCGCCTTCCTCCACCCTCAGCACCGCATCCACCGGCAGGGGATAACGCGCGGGTTTGATTTTGGGACCCGAAGCCCCTATTCTCTGAAGATCGGAAAGCTCCGGAACCGGTTCTGTTTCCGAAATCAGCACTTTGGCAGTTTTTCCGGTCTCATCCTTGATGGAAATTCTGGGACGCACATCCGGACTTTTGGACTCGATGACCATACGGCTCGATTTGCCCGTCACCGGATCCACTTTTTCCTGAAGGGTTTTGCCCAGAACAATATCCCCGAATTTCACCACTCCGTCCGCTTCCGAAATAATGGGCGTGGTAAAAGGGTCCCATGTAGCCAGCAGATCGCCGGCGGGCCTGTTTTCCGCAGGATTGGGGCCGCAAACCTTCTGCCCCTCAGCCACCAGCATTGCCGCGCCGAAAATGACAAAAAATTTTTCCAATTCTCTGCCGGATTCGCCCACAATGGCAAATTCGCCGCCTCTGCGGTTCATGACCACCAGCCTGCCTTCGCTGTCCGAGCGTACCTGAAGATCGCCGTAGCGCACTGTGCCGTCGGTTCTTGCCCGTATGTCTGCCTGTTCCACACGCCTGCTGGCAGTACCGCCGATATGGAATGTGCGCATGGTGAGCTGCGTGCCGGGTTCGCCGATGCTCTGGGCTGCCAGAATGCCCACTGCCTGACCGATTTCCACCCGATGCCCGTGCGCCAGGTCCCTGCCGTAGCAGGCCGCGCAGACCCCGTAAGGGGTGCGGCAGGTCAGCACGGAACGGATTTTGACCGAGGTGAGACCCGCGGCTTCGATTTTCTTTACCGCGGCTTCGTCTATTTCCTCTCCCAGCCGCACAATCACCTCATCGTTGAAGGGATCCCGAATATCTTCTTCCGCGGCAAGTCTGCCCAGAATCCGCTCTCCGATCCGCTGAATGACCTCGCCGCCTTCCATGAGGGCTTCGACTTCCACGCCGATCATGGTGCCGCAGTCCGCTTCCGACACGGTGCAGTCCTGCGCCACATCTGCCAGACGCCGGGTCAGATAGCCGGAATTGGCGGTTTTGAGCGCGGTGTCTGCCAGCCCTTTTCTGGCGCCGTGGGTGGAAATAAAATATTGCAGCACGGACAGCCCTTCGCGGAAATTCGCCGTAATCGGCGTCTCGATGATCTCGCCCGAAGGCTTTGCCATCAGACCCCTCATGCCTGCGAGCTGCCGCATCTGGTCTTTGGACCCCCGTGCGCCCGAATGCGCCATCATGTAAATGGGATTGATGAGGGGGGAGCGGGTGTCCGCATCCGGAGCCTGAATCCCTTCTTTCATGGCATCCATCATCTCGTTTGCCACATCGTCTGTGGCTTTTGCCCAGATATCAACCACTTTGTTGTATTTCTCGCCCTGAGTGATCAGCCCTTCGTTGTACTGCCGGCTGATTTTCAACACCTCGGACTCTGCACGCTGTATGATCCCCGGCTTGGATTCCGGCACGATCATGGCATCTATGCTGATGCTGATGCCCCCTTTTGTGGAATATTCATAGCCCAGGTCCTTGAGACGGTCCGAAAGAATGACCGTGGCTTTGGGACCGAGATTGCGGTAAACATAGTCAATAAGGTCTCTGAGGGCTTTTTTGTCCATGAGCGTATTGACAATATCAAAGGGCAGGCTGGGATAAATGTCGGCTGCCTCAAACACATAAAAGAAACTGCCCGACTGAATGATGTCGCTGATCTGTCCCGCGCTCATCGCAAAAACCCTGCGGACCTCGGCATCGGACAGCTCGAAAATCCTTTTAAATTCTTCGTCTTTGTAAAGACTTGTGACCGCATGTTCCGAAAAAGTGCCGGAGCCTGAAAGCCCGGAAAGAATGCGGTTGCGGGTCTGTGAAAAAGCAGCGGCGATGTCGGCAAAAGGCTCTCCCTTTTTCACCCGTTCAATGACACCCGCGGCAGTCGCCCGATCCGGACACCGGACAAAGCGGGCTTTGATCACGCTGTCTTTGGGGATGATCTCCCACAGCAGCACCCTGCCCACCGTGGTGCGGATACGGGAGCCGTCTTTCATGCGGACGCGGATACGGGCATGAATATCTGCCGCGCCGGCATCGTAGGCTGCCCGCACTTCCTCAAAAGAGGCGAAAGGCATGTCATTTTCGCCGTGTTCGCCTTTGGCGCCCCTGATTTCCTGCGTGATATAATAAATGCCCAGAACAATGTCCTGCGAAGGCACGATGATGGGCGTGCCGTTTGCCGGCGACAGAATATTGTTGGAGGCAAGCATCAGCACCCGCGCCTCGATCTGCGCCTCCACGGACAGCGGAATATGCACTGCCATCTGATCCCCGTCAAAATCCGCGTTGAACGCGGTGCAGACCAGCGGATGAAGCTGAATGGCTTTTCCTTCGATAAGGATAGGCTCAAATGCCTGAAACCCGAGCCGGTGAAGCGTGGGCGCACGGTTCAGGAGAATGGGGTATTCCTTCACCACTTCCTCCAGCGTGTCCCAGACTTCGGGCGTTTCACGCTCTGCCATGCGCCGGGCGCTTTTGACGGTGGAAACCGCTCCTCTGTTTTCAAGACGGTAATAGACAAAAGGCTTGAACAGCTCCAGCGCCATTTTTTTGGGCAGACCGCACTGGTGAAGACGCAGGTTGGGCCCCGTGGTGATGACGGTTCTGCCGGAATAATCCACCCGTTTGCCCAGCAGGTTCTGGCGGAACCGTCCCTGCTTGCCCTTGAGCGTGTCGGAAAGGGATTTGAGGGGACGTTTGTTGGAACCTGTGATGACACGCCCGTGCCTGCCGTTGTCAAACAGCACGTCAACAGCTTCCTGAAGCATCCGCTTTTCATTGCGCACGATGATCTCGGGCGCATGAAGGTCTATGAGACGGCGAAGCCGGTTGTTGCGGTTGATGACCCGGCGGTAAAGATCGTTGAGGTCTGATGTGGCAAAACGCCCGCCTTCCAGCGGCACGAGCGGACGCAGGTCCGGCGGCAGCACGGGTATCACATCGAGAACCATCCATGCGGGTTCCACCCCGGAGGTTCTGAACGCGTCTGTGATGCGCAGGCGTTTGGACAGTTTCTGGCGCTTGGCAACGGAGGAGGTTTCTTTAATTGCCGTGCGCAGTTCGGTGTACAGCGATACCGGGTCTGTCTGATCCAGCAGCACGCGCACAGCCTCCGCGCCGATGCCCAGATCAAAGGTATGTCCGTATTTTTCCAGCGCCTCCCGGTATTTTTCCTCAGACAGCAGTTGTCCCCGCGTCAGGTCGGTGTCTTTGGGATCCGTGACGATGTAGGAATCGAAATACAGCACCCGTTCCAGATTCTTGAGCGTCATGTCTAACAGATTGCCGATCTTGGAGGGCAGACTTTTGAGAAACCAGATATGCGCGCAGGAGGCTGCCAGGTCTATATGCCCCATGCGTTCCCGGCGCACTCTCGACTGTATGACTTCCACGCCGCATTTCTCGCAGATCACCCCCCGGTGTTTCATGCGGCGGTATTTGCCGCAGTTGCATTCGTAATCCCGTGTGGGCCCGAAAATTTTGGCGCAGAACAGTCCGTCCCGTTCCGGTTTGAAGGTCCGGTAGTTGATGGTTTCGGGTTTGCGGATCTCGCCGTGGGACCACTGCCGTATCTGTTCCGACGAAGCCAGCGTGATCTGAACACATATATATTGCTGCGGATCCTTGGGTCTGGCAAAAAAATCGTATAATGCTTCCATTATGGCCTTTTAAGTGAGAAGTGAGAAAGATTTCTCGCTTCGCTCGAAATGACATTTGCTTCGTTCAGAATGACACACACCGAGCCTGTCAGAATGACACGGGATTTCTCGCTTCTCAATTCATCACTTCTCACTTTTCTCAATTATTTTTTTTTCCTCTTCCAAAAGCGCAACATCCAAGCCCAGACTCTGAAGCTCTTTGGTCAGAACTTTGAAAGATTCGGGGATGCCCGGCTCCAGCACGTTCTGTCCTTTTACGATCTTCTCGTACATCCGGGTTCTGCCTGCCATATCGTCTGATTTCACTGTCAGAAATTCCTGCAAAGAATAGGAAGAACCGTAAGCCTCCATTGCCCATACTTCCATCTCGCCCAGACGCTGCCCCCCGAACTGCGCTTTGCCCCCCAGTGGCTGCTGCGTCACCAGCGAATAGGGACCGATGGAACGCGCATGTATCTTGTCATCCACCAGATGGTGCAGTTTGAGCATATACAGGATTCCCACGGTAATTTTTTCACGGAACGGTTCGCCGGTACGTCCGTCGTAAAGCGTGGTCTGTCCCGAAGACTCCACCCCGGCTTCTTTGAGCAGCGCCTTGATCTCTGCCTCTTTTGCCCCGTCAAACACCGGCGTTGCCATGTGGACCCCGTCTTTGTACATGCCGGCGAACTTGAGCGTTTCCTCATCGGACAGGGAGTCGAAAGGGGTCGGGGGCGAGGGGAAAATCCGGCTGAGTTTTTTCCGAAGGTCTGTTATCCGGTTTTTGGCGATCAGCACCTGAATCTGATCTCCCAGGGCCCGGGCTGCCCGTCCCAGATGAATTTCCAGAATCTGTCCCACGTTCATACGCGAAGGCACGCCCAGGGGATTCAGCACCATTTCCACGGGTCTGCCGTCTTCAAAACAGGGCATGTCTTCCTGGGGCAGAATACGGGAAACCACGCCTTTGTTGCCGTGACGCCCCGCCATTTTGTCTCCCACCGAGAGTTTCCGCTTCATTGCCACATACACTTTCACCATCTTGTTGATACCGGGGGCAAGATCATCCCCTTTTTCATACCGGTCCGCTTTCTGGCGGAAAGCCTCCTGACATTTCCGGCGCTGCTCTTTGTAAAGAGCGGTTCTGACCAGCACCTGTTCGGTCAGATTTTCATCCTCCAGCACGATTTTTTCCAACTGACGCACCGGCACGGCATCCAGTATGTCCGGCGTGATTTCGGTGCCTTTGGGCAGCACCTGCTTTTCCCGTGTCCGGGCCGAGGTGTAGGAAAAGGGTTTTTTCAGGACGGGTAAGGGGTTCGGCCCGGGCTGAGAACAGCCGGGTTCGGCGCGACCTTCCCCCGCACCCCTAACCCCTAACCCCGTACCCGCGAAGACCACCTCCCGAAGCTGTTCTTTCACAACTTCCCGGATAATAAAAAGCTCGTCGTCCCTGTCTTTCTCTATCGCGGCAATTTCCGCATCCTCGATCACCCGGGTACGGTCGTCTTTGTCTATGCCCCTTCGGGAAAAAATCCGTGCGTCTATCACCGTGCCTTCGATGCCCGGGGGCACCCGCAGGGAGGTGTCTTTGACGTCTCCGGCTTTTTCCCCGAAAATGGCCCGCAGCAGTTTTTCTTCCGGAGAAAGCTGGGTCTCCCCTTTGGGCGTGACTTTGCCCACCAGAACAGACCCTGCCCGCACCTCCGCACCAAGCCTGATGATGCCGCTGGCGTCCAGGTCCTTGAGGGCTTCCTCTCCCACATTGGGAATGTCCCGTGTGATTTCCTCTTTGCCGAGCTTGGTGTCTCTTGCCACCACTTCAAATTCTTCGATATGAACCGAAGTGTAAGCCCCTTCTTTTACAAGATTCTCGCTGACAAGAATCGAGTCCTCGAAATTGTAGCCTCCCCAGGGCATGAACGCGACCATGATGTTTTTGCCCAAAGCCAGCTCGCCCGTTTCCGTTGCCGGACCGTCGGCGATGATATCCCCGGCTTTCACTTTCTGTCCTTTGCGGACCAGCGGACGCTGGTTGAAACAGGTGTTCTGGTTCGAGCGCACAAATTTTGCCAGATTATGCACCGACACCAGCGAATCGCTGCGCGGCCCCTCGCTGTAAGGAGATTCTTCAGCCCGCTCGGAATGTCCCGAATAAGGCTCGGAATTGTCCGCCGCAACAGCAGACGGGTTGGAAACCCGTTCTACAGCAGCAGAATGCGGCAGGGCTTTCAGAACGATCCGCGACGCGTCCGCTTCAGAGACCTCCGCATCAAACGGCGCCACTTCCGTCACTCCCGAATCTTTTGCCACCACCCCTTCTATTCCGGTTCCCACCAGCGGAGACCGGCTCGACACCAGCGGCACTGCCTGACGCTGCATGTTGGAACCCATCAGCGCACGGTTCGCATCGTCATTTTCCAGAAAGGGAATCAGCGACGCGGACACGCTCACCAGCTGGTTGGGCGATATGTCCATCAGCTCGATCTGTTCCCGGGGAACCATCATAAATTCGCCCACCACACGAGACGTCACCAGCGGATTGCGGAATTGCAGCCCGGTTCGGGGTGAGAGGTCAGGGGGCAGGGGTGACGCTTCCTCACCCCGAACCTCGGCCCCCTCACCACGGACCGCCTCCATGGGCGCATTTGCCTGCGCGATGGGAAGTTCCTTTTCTTCAAACGCGCTTAAAAATCGGACCTCTTCCGTGATGCACCCGTCTTTCACCACCCGGTACGGCGTTTCTATAAAACCGTAATCGTTCACCCGTGCGTATGTCGAAAGCGACACGATCAGACCGATGTTGGGACCTTCGGGCGTTTCTATGGGGCATATCCGTCCGTAATGCGAAGGATGCACGTCTCTGACCTCAAAACCGGCTCTTTCCCGTGTCAGTCCCCCGGGACCCAGCGCGGAAAGCCGCCGCTTGTGCGTGGTTTCCGACAGCGGATTGGTCTGATCCATAAACTGCGAAAGCTGGCTGGTCCCGAAAAATTCTTTGATCACCGCGGACACCGGTTTGGGATTCACCAGATCGTTGGGCATGAGCGCATCCACTTCCTGCAGCGACATACGCTCTCTGATGGCACGTTCCATTCTGACCAGACCGATACGGTACTGATTCTCCAAAAGTTCGCCCACGGCTCTTACACGGCGATTTCCGAGGTGGTCTATGTCATCCACGATTCCCTGCGAATCCCGAAGGTCAATCAGAATCTTGGTGGTCTGAAGAATGTCTTCTTTTCTCAGGGTCCGCACATGCTCGGGCGTGCCGATGCCCAGACGGTGGTTGAGCTTCATCCTGCCCACCACGGAAAGATCGTAATAAGCCGATTTGAAAAACATCTGGTCAACGGCTTCCTGCGCCACTTCCGGAGTTGCCGGATTCCCGGGCCGGAGCCGGCGGTAAATCTCCAGCAGCGCGTCTTCTTTGGATTCCAGACGGTCTAAGATCAGGGTCTTGTGAATCGCGTCCGCGCCTGCCATCTCTTCGGTGAAAATCGCCTTGAACTCATAAGGAACGCGCTTTCTGTCCGCAGCCGCGGACAGCCGCAGCAGCGCGTCTTCAGTGACCCGCTCGTTTGCCCGCACGATGACGTCGCCCGTCTCGGGATCCGTGACCGTGTAGGCAAAAGTTCTGCCGATCACATCTTCGGGACCCACGGGAATGCGTTTCATGTCCGAGACTTTGAGCTGCCGCACTGCCCGCTGCGTGAAAATCCGTCCTTTCCGGACCGTGATTTCCCCGGTCAGCGGGTCCGCTATGTCCCGGGTCGCCCGCCTGCCTTTCTGAAATTCTTCTGAAAATTCTTCGAAAAATGCCAGCCGCTCCACCCGCGTGAAAAGCGATTCCGGAAGACCCGTATCCGGCGATATGCCCGGAAATATGCCGGGAACCTTGCCGGTTCCCGGTTCGGTCCCCCGGGAACTGACCGCCTGTTCCCCGGCAGCGGCGTCCGCGCCTTTGTCCTGAACATCTGCGGCTTTGACCGCGGCGCTGCCGAATCCGTTTTCGGATTTCTTCTCAAAATAAACAGTCTGAACTCTGTAAAAATAGGAAAGAATATCCTCGGTGGAAAAGCCGAAAGCCTTGAACAGCAGCGTGACCGGAAATTTGCGGCGTTTGTCTATTTTGATATAGACGGCATCTTTGGGATCAATTTCCATGTCTATCCACGAACCGCGTACCGGAATGATTCTGGATGAGTATATGACCTTTCCGCTGGAATGCGTTTTGCCCCGGTCATGGTTGAAAAAAACGCCCGAGGACCGGTGGAGCTGGCTGACCACGACCCGCTCGGTGCCGTTGATGATAAAGGTCCCTTTTGATGTCATCAGGGGGATGGTGCCGAAATAGATTTCCTGTTCTTTGATGTCCCGGATATTGGAAACCCCGGTTTCTTTGTCCGTATCAAAGACCACCAGCCGGACCGTGATTCTGACCGGCACCTCATAAGTCATTCCCCGATGAATGCACTCTGCCACACCGTGTTTGATGTCTCCGAATTTGTAGGAGACAAATTCCAGAGAAGCGTTTCCCGTGAAATCTTTGATGGGAAACACCGATCTGAAGACTGCCTGCAGACCTGTTTCCTCACGCCGTTCAGGGTCAACATTCAGTTGCAGAAAACGCCGGTACGACTCCCGCTGCATGCCGATGAGGTCGGGAATCTCCACAATTTTCTGTATCTTTCCGAAATTTTTTCTTATGCGTTTCATGAATAGCCGGGACTTGTATGTTGGGGGGTTGCCGAAAATATGAAACACGAAACCGGGGAATCTGCCCGAAACACTGCCCGACGCAGATTCCTGCGTCTGTGCCGTGTCTTCGTGTTCCGCGGTTTCGTGTCAGTCTTTTTTATGCCCTGTGTGCAGGGCACTTACTTCAGTTCGACCTGTCCGCCTGCTTCTTCGATCTGCGCCTTTATCTTCTGCGCCTCGTCTTTGGGAACTGCTTCTTTGACCGTGGCCGGCGCGCCGTCCACCAGGGCTTTGGCGTCTTTGAGACCCAGACCGGTAATCGCACGGATTTCTTTGATGACCTGAATCTTTTTGTCGCCCGCGGTGCTCAGAATCACATCAAACTCGGTTTTCTCCTCTGCCGCAGCCGCAGCCGCGCCCTCTCCCGCGGGCATTGCCGCGGCAACAGCCATCGGCGCCGCCGCCGAAACGCCGAATTTTTCTTCCATCTCCTTAATCAGCTCCGAAAGGTCGAGAACTGACATTTTTGCAATAAATTCAACCACATCCGCTTTGGTAATTTCCGCCATTTTTCTTATTTCTCCTCCGTCGTTTCTGTCTGTCGGAACAAAGCCTGTGTTTTTCCGGAAACACGGCAGAAAATCCCTCGGCATTTTTGCGAGAAATCTTCTGTCTCCGACAGTAACTTTATTTTTTTCAGGTTTCAGGCCGCTTCTTTTTCTTTTTTCTCTCTGAGCGCGTTGAGCAGATTCATCATTTTCTGCGGCACGCCGTTGAGGACACGGACAAAAGCTGTCGGCACGGCATTCATTGCCGCCAGCACCTGCGCGAGCAGCACTTCCCGCGGGGGAAGGCCTGCCAGTGCTTTGATGCCGTTCATGTCCAAAAATTTGCCGTTCAGCGCCGCGGCTCTGATTTTAAATTTCTCGTTTGTCTTTGCAAAATCGCTGAGAATTTTTGCCGGTACGACCGGATTTCTATCCGTGAAAGCAACCGCCGTGGCGCCTTTGAACTGTCCTTTGACAGCTACAGCCTGTGTGGCTTCCGAGGCTCTCACCAGCAGTGAATTTTTCACCACCCGGTATTCCGATTTCCCGTCTCTGAGTTTCCGGCGCAAATCCGTCAGTTCCGACACTTTCAGCCCTTTATAGTCGGTGACAAAGACAATTTCGGATTTCAGAAACTTTTCATGAAGTTCTGTGACGATTTCTTTCTTTTTATCAAGATTCATAACCTGACAGTCTGTTTCTCCTTTCTCCGCAGGCCGGGTAAGAAAAGTAAAACGGGTCTGTCTGTTTCAGACAGACCCGTTTTGCATCCTTTTGCCCGATTAAAGCAGAAATATCTGCCTGCTTCTCTGATCGGTTTCACGCTTTTCCGCACGGAGGGAACTGTTTTTTTCCGGCTTAAAACCGCCTGCCGATGTCTTTTATTTTGCGGTCTCTTTCAATGAAGACAGGTCAATTCTGACAGCCGGTCCCATGGTTGAGGAAACCGCAAGGCTTTTCATATAGATGCCTTTGCTTGATGAAGGTTTCAGCCGTATCATCATTTCTAAAAAAGCGGAAATGTTCTGCAACAGTTTTTCGGGACCGAAAGACACTTTGCCCACCGGCGCCTGAACAATACCGGCTTTTTCAACTCTGAATTCGATTTTGCCTGCTTTGAGTTCGGTAACGGCTCTTGCAATGTCAAACGTGACCGTTCCGGTTTTGGCGTTGGGCATCAGTCCCCGGGGACCGAGAATTTTCCCGATCTTTCCCACAGAACCCATCATGTCCGGGGTGGCAACGGCTTTGTCAAAATCGGTCCAGCCGCCTTTGATCTGTTCCACCAGTTCGTCATTTCCGACAAAATCCGCGCCCGCATCCCGCGCCTCTTTTTCTTTTTCTCCCTTTGCAAACACCAGCACTCTGACGGTTTTTCCGATACCGTGGGGCAGCACAACCGTTCCCCGCACCATCTGATCCGCATGTCTGGGATCCACCCCGAGCCGCAGCGCCGCTTCAACGGTCTCATCGAATTTGGCATAAGCCAGTTCCGTGATCTTTTTCATCGCCTCGGCAAGATCATAGCGTGTTTCCGTATTTATTTTTTTTCTGGCGTCCACATATTTTTTACCGTGCTTTGCCATTTTTTTTCCTCTGAATCATTTTTCATCCGGAGTGCTAAAATGAAATTTTAGCAATGCATTTTTCATCCGTCTGTGAAATGCCTGATCCGACAACAGGACACGCCGCCGCCGTGTCCCTACTCAACAATTTCAATTCCCATGCTGCGGGCAGTGCCTGCAATGATTTTACACGCGGCTTCCAGTGTATAGGCATTCAGATCCACCATTTTCTGTCTGGCCACGGTCTCCAGCTGGGCCCGGGTGATTCTGCCGGCGGTATCGCGTTTGGGATTGCTTGCGCCTTTGGCAACTTCCGCTGTTTTTTTCAGCAGGACGGCTGCCGGCGGCGTTTTGGTGATAAATGTAAATGACTTGTCCTGAAAGACGGTAATCACAACCGGAATAATCATGCCTTCATCATTGGCTGTCCTTGCATTGAAGGTTTTGCAGAAATCCATTATATTGACGCCGTGCTGACCCAGAGCGGGACCTATGGGAGGAGACGGATTTGCTTTGCCTGCCGCCACCTGCAATTTTATCTGCGCGATCACTTTTTTTGCCATATATACCTCTTGAAATTAAGAATTGAGAAGCCTGTTTTTATAAAATGGCAATTCTCAGTTCCCAATTCTCACTGTATTTTTGCAACCTGTACGAAATCTAATTCCACCGGCGTTGCCCTGCCGAAGATGCTGACTAAAACCTTTATTTTGCCTTTTTCGGCATTCACTTCTTCCACCGTGCCGTTGAAATTTGTAAAAGGGCCGTCTGTCACACGGATTTCATCCCCGGACTCAAAAAGGTATTTGGGCTTGGGCTTTTCCTGCCCCATCTGCATCCGTCCCAAAATTTCCTCAGCTTCTTTCTCAGAAAGGGGCGCCGGCTTTTCCCTTCCCCCCAGAAACCCGCTGACTTTATCCGTATTGTTTACGATATGCCATGTTTCTTCATTGAGTTCCATCCGAATCATTATATATCCGGGATAGAATTTGCGGGAGGAGGTTTTTCTTTTCCCTTTTACAAGTTCGACAACCTGTTCTGTCGGCACCAGGACCTCGCCGAATTTTTCCCGACACGGGGATATTGCAATCCGATCTTCAAGGGACTTTTTGACCTTAGTTTCAAATCCCGAATACACATGGACGACATACCATTTAAGCGCCATGATTTTCTCCTGATACCTGTCATGAAAAAGTGCTGTTCTCATCAGTACCGAGGGGGCCTTGCGGGATATTTTCTACTGAAGGACTGTCCGCACCGCTGCTGACAGCCCTATATCAACCACACCGAGAAAAAAGGCGATCATCACCACCACGAGGATAACCACCACTGTGGAACCGACTGTCTGTTTGCGGGAAGGCCATGTCACTTTTTTAAGCTCTGCTTTCACCTCTCTCAGAAACTGCAAAGCCTTGCCGAAATAAGCGGCAGCGCCTGTTTTCGGGAGAGCGGACACGCTCGGATTTTTTTTCTGCATCCCGGCATTCGGTCTGACCGCGCCGGAAGATTTTACGGGAGACAGACTTCCGTTTTTCTCATCGCCCTGTTTTTTCTTCTTTACAGCCGAAATTTTCTTTTTCAGTAACCGTCCCATTGCACTCCTAAAATATCGAAAGCCCAAAGTTGAAAAACAGACCCGCAAGGAGATAAAAAACTGATGCCATCTCCTCGGATCCGTTTATGCTTTGAGCTTCGGGTAGGAAACAGTCAAATTGCGTTTCCTGCAAAAAAATTGGCAGGCCAGGAGGGACTCGAACCCCCAGCACCCGGATTTGGAGTCCGGCGCTCTGCCATTAGAGCTACTGGCCTGTGTGACTGCAATCTGCTCCGAATTTAACAGTGAGAAGTGAGAAACAGAAGTGCTGAGTCCTCAGTCCTTTATTTCTCAATTCTCAGATTCGAGTCTATTTTGTTTCCTTATGAGGGGTATGTTTTCTACAGGAGTTGCAATACTTTTTAAATTCAAGCTTATCCGGAGTGGTACGTTTGTTCTTTGTTGTCGTGTAGTTTCTTTTCTTACATTCCGTACACGCAAGTGTGATAATAATCCTCATATTTTTCCATCATTCACAGAATATTTAAGCGATTGAGCCCTAAAAAACAGCCCGTGCAGAGCAGGTTTTCAAGCCGTATGTCCGTCCTGTCTGATTGCCCCCTTGTCATTTTCCCGGAGTGCTGAACCGATTTTATAAGATTCGGCATTTCAGCAATTGCAGTTCGTTATTCGATAATTTCGCTGACGACGCCTGCCCCGACGGTTCTGCCGCCCTCACGGATGGCGAAGCGGAGTTCTTTTTCCATGGCAATGGGCGTGATCAGAGAAACGGAGATTCTCACATTGTCGCCGGGCATAATCATTTCGATGCCTTCGGGCAGATTCAGTATGCCGGTCACGTCTGTGGTTCTGAAATAGAACTGGGGACGGTACCCGCTGAAAAACGGCGTGTGCCTGCCGCCTTCCTCTTTGCTCAGAATGTAAACTTCCGCCTCGAATTTCGTATGGGGCGTGATCGAACCCGGCACTGCCACCACCTGACCTCTTTCCACTTCCTCACGTTTGGTGCCCCGCAGCAACAGACCCACGTTGTCGCCGGCTCTGCCTTCGTCCAGCAGTTTTCTGAACATTTCAACACCCGTGCAGACCGTCTTTATCGTCGGGCGGATACCCACGATCTCCACGTTGTCGCCCACACGGATGATGCCCCGGTCCACACGTCCGGTCACGACCGTGCCGCGTCCCGATATGCTGAACACATCTTCTATCGGCATCAGGAAAGGCTTGTCTATGTCACGTTTCGGCTCGGGAATGAACGCGTCTATCGCATCCATCAATTCAAAGATGCACTTGGCTTCCGGGCTGTCGGGATTGTCGCTCTGCAATGCGTTGAGCGCGCTGCCCCGGATGATCGGCGTGTCGTCTCCCGGAAATTCGTATTTGTCTAAAAGCTCTCTCAGTTCCAGTTCCACCAGCTCGATGAGTTCCGCATCGTCAACCATGTCGCATTTGTTCAGAAACACCACGATGCGCGGCACGCCCACCTGTCTTGCCAGCAGGATATGCTCACGGGTCTGGGGCATGGGACCGTCGTCCGCTCCCACCACGAGTATCGCGCCGTCCATCTGCGCCGCGCCCGTGATCATGTTCTTGATGTAGTCCGCATGACCCGGACAGTCAACATGCGCATAATGGCGGTTCACCGTCTCGTATTCGACATGCGCTGTCGCTATCGTGATTCCACGTTCTTTCTCTTCCGGCGCCTTGTCTATCTGGTCAAAGGGAACATATTCCGCCATTCCCTTCAGACCCATGTGTTTTGTGATTGCCGCTGTCAGTGTTGTTTTTCCGTGATCTATGTGACCGATGGTCCCCACATTCACATGCGGCTTTTTCCGCTCAAACTTCTGCTTCGCCATTTCATTTTCCTCCCCTTTTTGATTTCTCTGCAAGAAACCTACTTTCCCCTTAAAAGTCTGTTTCTTCTTTTTCGGTCGGTTTCTGTCTCCTGAATGATGGTTATCTCAAAACAGCATAAATCCCAGGCCCGGAATATTTTAATATAAAAAAAGAATGGAGCCGATGATGGGAATTGAACCCATGACTTACGCCTTACCAAGGCGTTACTCTACCCCTGAGTTACATCGGCTTTATCGCAAAAAAAATTCCCCAAAAAAATTGGAGCGGGAGACGAGGCTCGAACTCGCGACGTCCAGCTTGGAAGGCTGGAGCTCTACCAACTGAGCTACTCCCGCTTTTGGGGTGGTGGTGGGGGGAGGATTTGAACCTCCGAAGCCATTTGACGACAGATTTACAGTCTGTTCCCTTTGACCGCTCGGGAACCCCACCTTAAATTTTAAATAAAAATGTATGATTTTCTATGACGAAAGAAATGAAGCCAGCGAAGGGACTTGAACCCCCGACCCACTGATTACAAATCAGTAGCTCTGCCAACTGAGCTACGCTGGCATGATTTCCGAAGCGTGATGGCGGAAACAGAGCAGATATTTTTTCTGCCGCCGTCATAGAATCTCTATATTTATAGTTTTTTCCTCTTTATATCAAGTCTGGAAAACCTGATTTAAACGGTCAAAAAAAATGAATAGAAGCGTAAAAGAAACATTTTTCTTCAAAAATCATCTATTATCTTCGATTTGAAGCGATTTTTGATTTAAAGACTGTTTTCCAAAAATACATAAAAAATAAAGCAGGTTAGAATAAAAACTGATTTTTTTTTGCTCTTCTTCAATATAATCTCTTGACAAAGGTACACATATTTGTGTAATCGAGCAATATATTTCTTCGGAAAGTCTTACACGCTTAAAATATTCTTTAAGTAATAAGAGAGGCATTCAGGATTTATAAAATCAAATCGTGATGCGGCTTGCAATTTTAAAGTCAGCCGGAGACTTTCCCCTCTTTCAGACCGGTCTTTCAGACTGAAAAAAGTCCCGACAAGGGCAGCGGCAAAGGCGCATGCGGTATTTTTCCGCCTGCTTCGGCAGATACACTCCGTATCTTTATATGATATGAATATTAAATATGATATGAATATGAACTGAGTGTGTGTCGCCGTGTTGACTCATCGTAAGTAAGATTTTAAATTTAAGGGAATATAAGAAAGGACGGAATTTTTACAGAAATTAAACGGAAAAGACAAAAACACGTCTGACATGCCGGGGCAGTCCGATTCCCCGGATGAAGGGCAGGCGGTTTTCTTCTTTTCCCAATAACTGAAAAGGAAGTTGAAAAAATGAAACCACATACTGCACATCGTATTTTGCTGGTTCTTCTGTTTTCTTTTTTGTGCGGATGCGTACAGACACTTCACGGGAACTCGGTCTTGCATCAGAAAAATCAGATTCTTAACGAGAAAAAGGCGCACAGCGCCAAAGGAACTGAAACTGTTGCTCAAAAGCAGAAAGCGGATGGCAGCTTTCTTGAAACGGACAGGACAGATTTAGCGGAGCTTGCCGAAAATGCTTTGGAAGAAGCGGCAGAAGCTGAAAACGCTTCTGTATCGGCAGAAACTGAAGCGGACAGCGAGATACAGAAAAGTCTGGATCAGGCAGCCCGAATGTGTGACAAGTCTCAGGACTTATGGCAGAAAGGAAAGGCTGAAGATGCACTCGAATCGCTGGATCAGGCATATTCTCTGATTTTGGATATTAATGCGCAGGACGGCTCCGAACTGATGGAGCGGAAAGAGAAACTGCGCTTCACCATCTCCAAACGCATCCTCGAGATTTACGCTTCCCGCAGCACCGGCGTAAACGGCAAACACAATGCCATTCCCAGAGTGATGAACGCTTATGTGCGGGAAGAGATAGACCTTCTTCTCAGAAAAGGCAGAAACGGCGAGGACAGTTTCTTTGTCAGGGCATATAAGCGTTCCGGCAAATATCGCCCTTACATTGTCGCGGAATTTGAAAAAGCCGGACTTCCCGCAGAACTGTCATGGCTGCCGCTGATTGAAAGCGGATTCAATGTTTATGCCCTGTCAGGCGCCCGGGCGCTGGGAATGTGGCAGTTTATACAGTCCACAGGCGCAAAGTTCGGTCTCAGACACAGCAAATTTATAGATGAACGTCTTGATCCTGAAAAATCAACACAGGCCGCTGTCGGATATTTGAAGGAACTGCATCAGATATTCGGCGACTGGACAACGGTGCTGGCAGCTTATAACTGCGGCGAAGGAAGGGTCTTGCAGGAGATCAGACAGCAGAATGTGAATTATCTTGACAACTTTTGGGATTTATACAGAAGACTTCCCCAGGAGACTGCCCGTTTTGTGCCGAGATTCTTAGCCACGCTGCATATTGTCGGCAATCCGAAAAAATACGGCGTGGATTCGATAATACCTTATGAACCGCCGGCTTATGAAACCGTAACGATTTCAAAGCGGGTACATCTCAAAGATGTGGCTGAAATGATCGGTTCCGCCCAGTCCGAGCTGAAGGAACTGAATCCCGAACTGCGTCACAGCATTGTGCCGGGAGAGGGAGAGTATGTTTTGCGGATTCCCAAGGGCAACGCCGAAATATTGCTTTCAAAATTGGACAGTATTCCGGAGGCGTCTTTAGCTGAAAAAAGCGAGGCGTCTTCTGAAAAGAAAGTTTTGTCTGAAAAAAGCGTTTCGTCTGAAAAGAAAGCCGCACACCCGCGTGTCGCGTACAAATATCACCGGATCAAAAGAGGCGAAACCCTTTCAAGCATTGCCAGACGCTACCGTACAACTGTGAAAGTTATTGCCGCGCACAATAAAGTGAAAAAGCGTTATATTGCTTCAGGGAATATCCTGAAAATACCGACAGGCGAAGTATCTGAGATCAAAGCCGACAAAGCCTCGTACAGCAAAAAAGAGCAGCGCCGGATTTCAAAGCATGTTGTCAGGAAAGGGGATTCGATCTGGAATATTGCCAGACGCTACGGTATCACGGCAAAAGAAATTCTCGGGTTTAACAGGCTTTCAAAAAACACAAGGCTTCATGTGGGGCAGGTTTTGAAGATACCCAAAGCCGGGAGAAACGAAAAAGCTTCGGCTGATGAGGCAAGGAAAAGAACATACCGGGTGAAAAACGGAGATGTTCCCCGTGATATTGCAAAGCGTCATGATATGGATGTGGAACGATTTCTGAGAGTGAACCGTCTGATGCAGAACAGCAGAATATATCCGGGACAGAAGCTTTATGTGGAGTGATTGAATTGAGAAGTGAGAATTTCTGTTTCTGCCATTCCGACAGGTTCTGTCATTCCGAACGAAGTGAGAAGTGAGAAATTCTGTTTCTGTCATTCCGAACGAAGTGAGGAATCTTTTTTTTAAGATTTCTCGCTTCGCTCGAAATGACAATTTACTTCTCACTTCTTCACTTCTCAATTCTTCATTTCTCACTTCTCAATTCTTCACTTCTCAATTTTTACGCGCCCCCGTAGCTCAGTGGATAGAGCAATGGATTCCTAATCCATGTGCCGCAGGTCCGATTCCTGCCGGGGGCA
>DZCT01000759.1 GCA_022736535.1 Desulfatirhabdium butyrativorans
ATGTCATTTCGGGCGCGGCGGGAAATCTTTTACCTGTAACCTGTTACAGGTTACATGCTACATGCTACAGGTTACAGGTTACAGGTTACATTTCTTTGCGCTCTCCGCGTCCCGGGCTAAGAATAGATGCGAGAACCTTTTTTATTTCCGAAAAAGTCTATTTTAAAACAAAAGAGGTTTTTTATGAATACAAAACAAAAATATTGGAATCCTGTTTTGGAAACACTGCCTCGGGAAAAACTCCGCGCGCTTCAGTTGAAAAAATTCAAACGAATCTTTGCCTGGACTTACCAAAATTCCCGATTTCACCGAAAACTTTATGACGCCGCGGGTATCAAACCCCAAGACATTCGCAGCTTTGAAGACATCCGCCGGGTCCCGAAAGTGGAAAAAGCCATGATGCGAGACATTCAGCGCAAAGCCCCTTTTCCCTATGGCGATGCCCTCTGTGTCCCGCTCGAAGAAGTGAGCGAATTTCGTCAGACCAGCGGCACGACCGGACAGCCGATTTATCAGGCAGATACTTGGCAGGACTGGGAATGGTGGGCGGAATGCTGGTCATACATTCTCTGGTCTCAGGGATACCGCCCCTCGGACCGGGTGTTTTTTCCCTTCGGATACAATATCTTCGTGGCATTCTGGGCAGGGCATTATGCCGCAGAGAAGCTCGGATGCGAAGTGGTTCCCGGGGGCGTTCTTGACACGCAGGCGCGGATTCTCAAGATTCAGGAACTCAAAGCCACCGCGATGATGGCAACGCCGACTTACATCTTGGGCATGGCGGACACGGCTCGTAGCAAAATGAACATTGACCCGACGCAGCTCGGAATAAAGAGAATCACCTGCGCGGGCGAACCGGGCGCGAGCATTCCGAGTACCAAGAAACGGATGGAAGCGGCTTGGAATGCAAAAGTTTTTGATCACGCCGGGGCTACGGAAATCGGGGCATGGTCCTATGAATGCCTTGAACAGCCGGGCGGAATGCACGTCAATGAGGCAATGTTCTTAGTCGAGATTGAAGACATGGAAACCGGCGAACTGATTGAAGAACCGGGCAGGCGGGGCAAGATGATTATCACGGCGTTTGAC
>DZCT01000394.1 GCA_022736535.1 Desulfatirhabdium butyrativorans
ACAGTAATCCGGGGCTTTGGTCACGCCGCCGACTTTGATCGCGTCTTCGTGAATGACATCTTTGTATGCCTCCGCATAGCCCTGTTTATTCGCAATATCCCAGCCGAGTTCCTCAAAAAAAGGGTCTATAAACTCCCGGCGCACCTGCGTCTCGTTATACGTTCCTTTCTTGTAACTCTCCAAATTATAATGGAAAGTTTCAATCAGCTTTTGAATTTTTTCAGGAAGACTCATCAATATATCATCTCAGCAAAAGGGGGGATTTTGTCTTGTGAAATCCCCCCTGTCCTCCTCTTCAACTTGATGTCATTAGACATTATCGGAAATAAGCGGCTGAATCTCTCGCAAAGACCGCAAAGCCGCTGAAAATTGCAGAACGGACGCTTTCTGTCTTTCTTCCTCTGCGCCCTTTGCGAGAACCTTTTTTATTTCCGATAATGTCTATTGGCTCACTGCCCGCTGTCCTGCTGCTGAACGCACTGCTGCAAGGCATGAACCGCTTCTTCCAGCCCCACTTTTCCGTCCCGGCTCGGATCATATTTCCCGATGACCGCATCCATTTCTTCCTGAGTGTGCATTTCGGCTATTTTGGCATTCAAACCCGCGATGATCTCATCTTTGGCAGCTTCTGCATCAGACACGGCTTTATCTGACTGGGCTTTTGTATAAAGTGCGGTGACCGCAACGGCAAAATTGTCAAAATAAGTCTCTGTATTATTCGACATTGTTAATCCCATCGCGCCCCCCGGAAATCCCTCTATGCTCAGTTTTTCAACTTCCATATCGTTTATGTAAAAGCTGAACACATTTTCCGCTTTTATGACAGACAGATGATTCTCACCCGCTTTCTGGATAACGTCGGATTGTTTCCAATTGATAAGCGTTTCCGTGGGCTTGCCTGCCTGTATTTTGGAAATATAATAATAGCCGGCGCCGGCAATCAGAAACTGAAGATAATCATCTGTGCCGGATACGGCATTTTTCTGAAAGCACAGGAAAAAACCGTAGCCCACATTTGAAGAACCGGTTTGAAAACCGATAATTGCCGAAACATTGAACTCTTTGAAATAATTGGAATGTTCCGGCAGGGGATAATAGCCTGGCGAAGGATTGGTGCCGCCTTTCCAAAAAATGAAAGAAGCCGAATTGGAGCCGTCGCCTTTGAAATAATATCGCCCTTCTTTCACGGTAAAATTGTAAGTATCTTCAAAGCCGCCGCGCCCTTTGGAAAAATTTTCAAAAACATTGGTTTCCGCCCGGCAGTTCTCCGGTCCCGGCGACACGGCAGACAGGATCAGCCAGAAAAACAGCAAAAGATAAGCATGGCAATGTTTTTTCATGGCATGACCGCCCCCCTATTTTTTCCCTGTCAGTTCAAGAAAGACCTTATGTTCCACCAGCGACACCGAATGGATACGGGCTTTCAGAAATTTCTGATCGCCGAAGATGCTGACCAGGGTAATGCCCTCGCCTTCGGGTTCAATCGTGTCAACCGCTTCCATCACCAGATTTTTTTCTTTTCCTTCAATCAGATACGCACTTGCTTCACACATGGCAATTTTTTCCTTATTTTAGTGTTATTCGATATGTTTTTGTTTCCCACAGAGCGCACAGAGAATTTTCCCACAGAGTTCACAGCAGGTAGGGTGGGCAGCTTGCTGCCCACCGCCGGTGTAGCAGCACAGCGTGGGCAACGGAGTTGCCCACCCTACGAAAAAATATTCCCCGGCAGAGATCACACATTGTCGCTTACAAAAAGTTTCAAATGCTGCTGTATCAGCGCCTCGATCAGATGCGGGAGCGGCGCGGGCGATATTCCCACAATTTCGACATTTTCCTGAGAAAGCGGAATCAGCAGTTTTTTGGCAGGGCTTCCTGCCACTGCTTCGGCAATTCTCGGCGTCACTTCTCCCATCATGGCATGTGCCATAATAATGCCCAGCGGCGCGATAATCACATCCATTTTTCTGACCGTCTGAACAATGGCATTTTCGCCTGATGCGCCCCGATTCGCTTTTGCTTTGAGCATCTGGGCAGTTGCAATGGCATTTGTACCCAGCGCGATCACTTCAACGCGCTCTTCAAACAGTTCTTTGAGTTTTCTGATAACCGCGCTGCCGATGCCGCCGCCCTGTCCGTCAATTACACATATCTGTTTCATATTTTTTATAGGGTTAGGGGTTCGTGGTTCGAGGTGCGGGGCTTTCGCCTCTGACCTCTGACCCCTGACCCCGAACCCCTCAGCTCCCGTCTCTGTTTAAAATCCTTATCAAACGATCAAGATCGTCATTGTTATAAAATTCGATTTCCAATTTTCCCTTTTCCCCGCGCCGCCTGATCCGAACCCGGGTACCCAACTGTCGGGAAAGTTCCTCTGCCAGATTTAAAAAATAAAATGCTTCGGCCCCCGGTATCTCCGTCCTGTTTTTTTCTTCTGTCTTGAGCCGGCGGATCAGTTCTTCCGTTTCTCTGACCGACAGATTTTTTGAAAGCACTGTCTGCCATGCTTCTGTCTGCTGCTCTGCTGTTTCCGCACCCAGCAAAGCACGGGCATGTCCCATGCTCAGTTCGCCGTCTGTTATGCTTTTTTTAATCGCTTCGGGCAGACGCCGGAGCCTCAGAAAATTGGCAACCGATGATCTGCTTTTTCCCACACACCCGGCAACCTGCTCCTGCGTCATCAGAAATTCGGTCACCAGACGGTGACAGGCTTCGGAAATTTCTACCGCGCTCAGATTTTTCCGCCGGACATTTTCCACGACGGACAGCGAGAGCATATCGCTGTCTGAAAAATCTTTTAAAATCACCGGCACGCGGGTCAGCCCCGCCATTTTGGCAGCCCGAAGCCGTCTTTCGCCTGCCACAAGTTCATAGCCCTCGCCTGAACGGCGGACCAGCAGAGGCTGAATAATTCCCTGTTCTTTGACAGAGCGGCTCAGTTCCGCAATTTCAGCGTCCGGAAATACCAGACGGGGCTGATACCGATTCGGGCGGATCAGGTGAATATCGCACTGAAAATATTCTCCCTGCCGAAGGGGGTCCATACTCATAAAAAAAGTCACCGTTCAGAGGTTAGGGGGCAGAAAGGTCAGGGGACAGACCTTCCGTTTTTATATTTCTTTTATCCCGATTCTTATTTTATTGTTGTGCAAGAGTCAAGTTTTTTCAGATACTCCGGTCTGAAAAACCGCTCTTTATTATTAAGAAGATGTATTTTCCCTTGACACTTCTTTAAAAAAAAATGTATTTTTACATGTAATAGATATATGAAACTGTATTTTACTGTTTTTTTGCCCGATTCACCTGAAAAACGAATAAAAATATAAACATACAGCCGGTTACGACCGGAGCGGCATCTGTGTTTCCCTGCGATTCCGGAAATGACGGGAATCGCGGGCTGTGAAAAAAAAAGAAAGCACTCGGCGTACATGATGCCCTATCATCATACTTCTGTAATGAAAAAAGAGGTTCTCCGTTACCTGAACTGTCGCCCCGGGAAAGTGTATGCGGACTGCACCCTCGGCGGTTCCGGACATGCCCTCGCGGTATTGGCAGACATTATGCCGGAGGGACTGCTGATCGGCATGGATCAGGACAGAGATGCGGTTGAAAATGCCGAAAAAGTTCTGGCATCTTATGCCGCAAATGTCCGTATTTTTCACAGCAATTTTGAATATCTGTCCGATATTTTTTCGGAATTGAATCTCAAAGGCGCGGACGGCATTCTGCTGGACCTCGGGCTGTCGCTTCACCAGATTGAAGGCAGCGGCAGGGGATTCAGTTTCAGACGGGATGAGCCGTTAGATATGCGGATGGACACACGCGCTGAAATGACCGCAGCCGATCTGATCGCTGAAACAGATGCCGGGGAACTGGAAAAAATTTTCAGAAATTACGGAGAAGAACGGTGGTCAGGACGCATTGCCCGCAAAATTGCAACTGTCAGAAAACAGAAAGCCATTACCACCAGCGCTCAGTTGGCGCAGATTGTCTGCGATGCGGTTCCGAGCCGTCCCAGAGCCGGCGCCCCGGGCTGTAGCCGCCACCCTGCCACACGGGTTTTTATGGCTGTCCGTATCGCGGTGAACAGGGAGCTGGAACGTCTGGAAGCTTTTATGGAAGAGGCGGTCAGTCTTCTGAATCCTGAAGGCAGGCTCTGCGTGATTTCCTTTCATTCGCTTGAGGACCGGATTGTAAAGCAGCGCATGAAAGCTTTGGAAAAAGGATGTATCTGCCCGCCGGATTTTCCGCAATGTATCTGCAAGCGGAAAGGCACGTTGCGGGTGCTGACCCGAAAGGCACTGCCGCCGTCGCCGGATGAGATTCGGATGAATCCGATGTCCCGAAGCGCAAAGCTGAGAGCCGCGGAGAAATTGAGAATTGAGAATTGAGAATTGAGAAACAGTCACCCTTCGGAGTGCGGAAATGCCTAATCTTATAAAATCGGTTTCGCTTTTATGCCGGACAAAAACATTGAGGACAGAATTTTACCTGAGACATGAAATAAAATACTCTCTCCACCCCATTGATTTGTATCAGGCAAATCGCATATAAAGTAAAAAAAATGATATTGTCTGACATAAAGCTTAAAAAAATGTTTTACACCTGTGAGGGAAAAACCTTACAGATTTTTACCGAAATCGCCTGAAAAAGAGACCCTGAGCAAAGCCAGGGTGAAAAAGAAAGTCGGCGACAGGGTGAGCCGCCCGGCATAACAGCGAAAATTTCATTTTCGCACTCCGGAGTGCTGAAATGAGCGCAGCGAAATTTTAGCAAG
>DZCT01000395.1:0-1690 GCA_022736535.1 Desulfatirhabdium butyrativorans
AAAACCTTGCGCACGGCTTTGGACAAGCCTTCATCCATTGTAAAGCGTTCCCGGTTCCAGTCACATGAAGCCCCGAGGCGTTTGAGCTGACGAATGATGGCGCTGCCGTATTTTTCCCGCCATCCCCACACTTCTTCAATGAATTTTTCCCTGCCCAACTGGTGGCGGTCTCTGCCTTCACTTGAAAGCTTTTTTTCCACAACATTCTGAGTGGCAATTCCCGCATGGTCTGTTCCGGGCATCCACAGCACATTGTCGCCTCTGAGCCTTCTGTAACGACAGAGAATATCCTGCAACACATTGTTCAGCGCGTGTCCCATGTGCAGAACGCCTGTCACATTCGGGGGCGGAATCACTATCGAATAGTGAGGCTGCTGACTTTCTTCTTTTGCCGCAAACAGATTTTCATCTTCCCAGAACAGATACCACCGTTTTTCTACATCATGAGGTTCATAAGCTTTATCAAGCAGATTGGCATTACTCATAAAATAACTCCTAGAGAGGTTCGGGGTGAGAGGTTCGGGGTCAGGGGTGAACCTCTCACCCAGAACCTCTCACCCCGAACCTTTCACTTAATTTAATAAATCATCGTCCGCTATATCTTCAAATAAGACATCTTTCAGCCGGTCTATTTCTTTTGCAACTGCCTTTTCAATCACTTCAACAAGTTTGCCTTCTATTTTTTCGGAAAAAGCCTTTTCGGAAAATACCCTTTTGATCACCTGCTCCAATACAGCCTCCAATTGTTCAGGAGGATATGAAGATATTTCTTTTTCCAAATCCTGTAAAGGTATTTCATCAGAGAGTGCAGATGTTTCTTCTTTCTGATCTGCTGCTTTCGGCACCGCATCTTTTTTAACTTCCGGTTTAACTTCCGGCTTTAATTCCGACGGCTCTTGGGACTTGAAAGCTTCAGTCCCGGAGGCTTTGGAAATATCATCTGTCTTTTCAATCTCTTTTTCAGCCTCTTTTATCTCATCAAACAGCAGATGTTCGGGCTGGAATGATTTTAAATCCAAATCCATTTCAAGCAGTTCGAGCAAATCTTTTTCCTGCTGCTGATAGCCTTCCGTGTCTCCTGCCAGAAACTCGGCAGGCAGAATATCATCAGCAGAATCTTCGGGCTTTAAGCCTTTTATCTCAGTATCTGCCGGAGGAGCGATGTCTGACATGATAATCGTAGCATTGTCATCAAGATTGAAAACTTCTTCCATATCAAACGGCGGTGTGTCTTCGGGTTCCTCACCTGCTTTCACTTTCGGCTGAATCACCGCTTCCACAATTGAATCTTCACCCAGATCAATCACTTCATCATCAGGCGGCGTCTTATCATCCTTTGTTTTTGGAAGTTCTTCAGAGGAAAGAATGGCTTCAGTCGGTAAGTCAACAATATCGTCGTCTGTTAAAAGAATTTCTCCCATGTCTTCCTGTAAATCAATATCTTCAGACGCAGATTTGAGATTTGAAGGCTTGGATCTGATATTTTCCGGAAAATCAGCATCTTCAAGACTGTGAGGCATAATGATTGTCTCAACATCTTCCATACCGTCGAGAGAGTCCTCATCTCTCAATTTTTTCGGACCGGCTTCTCGCGGAAAATCGCTTTTTTCAAAATCCCCCAGGCTGAAATCAGACGCAAGAATATTTTCCGCCTCCAGATCAATGAAGTCTTTTTCTTCGGCATCCGGCT
>DZCT01000395.1:1790-4776 GCA_022736535.1 Desulfatirhabdium butyrativorans
TCTTCCGCATCTCCCGCCGCATCTCCCAGAAAAATGGTTTCTTCCGCGTCATGTTCCTCCGGGCTGAAATCAGATGCAAGAATATTTTCCGCCTCCAGATCAATGAAGTCTTTTTCTTCGGCATCCGGCTTCAGAACACTGTCGTCCTCAATATCATAGGGGGCGATAATTGTTTCCTCATCCGAAGATACATATTCCGCCTGCTTTTTTTCCGCTCTGCCCGCCCTCGGCGGCTCCGGAATATCTTCCGCATCTCCCGCCGCATCTCCCAGAAAAATGGTTTCTTCCGCGTCATGTTTCCCCGGGCTGAAATCAGATGCAAGAATGTTTTCCGCCTCGAGATCAATGAAGTCTTTTTCTTCCCCGGCATCAAATTTCGGAACATCCGGCTGCATCAGAACCGTCTCTTCCAGACCGTAGGGAGCGATAATTGTTTCCGCATCCGAATCGGTGAACTCCTCAGGCTCACGATCTTTATCTGTTTCTGCATCATGTTCACCGCCTGCACTCTCAACATCCGGTTCAAGAATGTCTTCTTCTTCTTTTTCTTCTTTCACATCATTGCCGTCGCTTACACTCTCAACATCCAGTTCAATAACATCTTCTTCTTTTTCTTCCAAGTCCCCTGAACCCGCAATGGCATCCGTATCCAAATCAATCACATCGCCATTTTCTTCTTCTGATTCTGAGAGATTGTTTTCAGCAGTTTTAAGGTGTCCGTCAGCCATTCGGGGCGCGGCAATGGCATCCGCATCCAAATCAATCACATCGCCATTTTCTTCTTCTGATTCTGAGAGATTGTTTTCAGCAGTTTTAAGGTGTCCGTCAGCCATTCGGGGCGCGGCAATGGCATCCGCATCCAAATCAATGACATCATCGCCTTCAGCTTCCGGGAATGCTTCAGGGGATAAATCCGCCTCTTCATCCGTTTCCGCATCCAAATCAACAACATCTTCATCACTTATAAGCACTTCGTCGGCAATGTCATCAAGTAAAATTGTCTCTTCAAAATGAGAAAGTTCTTCATCCTCAATATCTTCCCCGACAATGTTATCAAGCAGAACCGCTTCATCATCATTTTCTTCTTCTTCTTCCGGTTCCGATGCAAGGGCGGATTCATCCGGTTCCGCTTCAACCATAAGATCAATCAGGGGTTCATTGTCAGAGAATTCTGCCTCTGCGGAATCTGTGAGTTCAATCAGTTCCTCATTGTCTTCTACAGATTGCACATCTTCCATTGTTTGATCGGGTTTGCTTTTATCTTCCGTCATAAAACCCCACATCAGGAAAATCACCCGCCAACCTGAAACGGCTGACGTTTTCCGACTCAACTGAAAAGTGATAAATTTTTGTGTTTGAAAAAACCGAGCCGCTCCGTTAAAACAGAGCCGGTCGCTCACACTTCCGGCTCTGAACCGCACCCGGATTTTAACGGTCTGACGCTGCATTTGCAATAACAGATCAGATATTTTTTTTTCAGAAAACTCAATAATTCTAAAAAAATTATCACAAGGCATACAATGTGTCAAGATATTTGCTTTTTTGATATATTTGAAATAAGGATTTGCAAGGCGGGCGATTATCTTGTATAAACAGCGGCAATCACCTTAAAGTTTAAATTTTTATGCGATATTTTTTTATTGATCCTGAAAAAATTTCAGACAGTTCAGTCCTGATCACCGGTTCTGACGCCAAACACATCAGAAATGTGCTGCGCCTGAAACCGGGGAATAAAATCGGGCTTTTTGACGGAAAAGGTTTCGAGTATGAAGCCGAGATTGTAAGCCTGTCTCCGGGCAGCGTGGAAATATCCGTCATTGGCAGATTTGCCGCGCGCAGCGAGTCTCCTGTACAGATCATCATTGCACAGGCAATGTTGAAAGACAGGAAAATGGACATTCTTATCAGACAGTTGACCGAACTGGGGATTACCCGCTGGATGCCTTTTTACTGTGAGCGTTCTGTTCCCAAACCGGCAAAAGCCCATTTTGAAACCCGCAGTGAAAGATGGGAAAAAATTGCAAAAGAAGCAATGAAGCAATGTAAACGGGCTGTTATGCCGGAGATCACTGCGCCGGCGTCTTTTGAAACGGCATTGGAGACCGGGAAATTCTGTGATATAAAAATGATTTTCTGGGAAAATGAAAGCCGGTCTTTTTTTTCCGATTTTTCCGAAACGCCGGCAGATGCCGATAAAAAATATGATACGGTGTTTGCCGTGCTGGGTCCTGAGGGCGGATTCAGCGCGCAGGAAATTGAAATTGCAAAGAAATACGGCTTGCTGACCGCCGGTCTGGGTCCCCGTATTTTACGGGCGGAAACAGCGACAGTCGCCGCCTGTACCCTGTTGCAATATTTTTTTGGCGATATGGCTAAAAAAAAGCTTGACAAGACCCGCTCTTTCTAATATAAACATTCTTTCATTGCGCCGAGGTAGCTCAGTCGGTAGAGCAGGGGACTGAAAATCCCCGTGTCGGCAGTTCGATTCTGTCCCTCGGCATCTTTTTTCAGCACATAAGGGTTATCGGTTTTTTTTGAACCGATAACCCTTTTTGTTTTTCGACATGAAAACACAAAAGAAAAAAAACGAAGGGCGCGAAAAGATTCTTCGCTCCGCTCAGAATGACAGGGGCAGGGTTTATCACCTCTTCTGCACCACTACCGGGATAAATACCGGGACTCCATTCCAAAAAAACAAGGCAGGGTTCATCACCTCTTCTGCACCACTACCCCCAAGTATTGTGTATAAGCAGGGATTTTTCGGCGATTCAGAACTCCCTGCTTATAAACAATCCCTGTGGATGACACACGCCGCGGTTATGCCGACCGGACAGTGATCCGAGCCGTAAATTTCATTGTCAATAAATGCGGCTTTGACCCGATTTTGCTCAATCATGTCTTTTGTGACAAAAAAGTAGTCAATACGCCAGCCTACGTTCCGTTCTCTGGCTTTGGAGCGGTATGACCACCACGAATATTTCACCGT
>DZCT01000396.1 GCA_022736535.1 Desulfatirhabdium butyrativorans
ATTTCCGCTCTGCCGGAGCGGAAATAACTCGGACATTGCGCATTCACAGCGTACTCTGCGTATCCTCCGCGTCCTTTGCGGTAAAAAATTATGTCGAACTCACGTTAAAATGACATAAAACGGTCAGCACGCGGATGCCCGGTCCTTTATCAGCATTGTCGAAGGATCCAGCAGCAGCGGAGATGCCTCAGGGTGAGCGTTTCCGCCTTTAAGATCAATCAGACGGATTTCTTTTCCGTCGGGCTGAAGTTGAAATATCACATTGAACAATCCCGTCACATCGGACAGCGATGGGGGGATGCCGTCGGGTCCCGGGGGCTGATGACGATGGGTCCGCACGCTGAACCAGACATGCAGCCCGTTATTTTCCGCCAATTTTTTCAGATCGGGAAGCGATTTTCTTGCTTCGGCTTCATCAAAGCGGAACCCGTCAATCAGCACCACCCGGGGCAGAAAAATCGCCTGCTCTGCAAGGTCTGTCAGCCTTTCCTCAAGTTTCGGCACGCTGAAACTGTCAATATTGAACGTCATAATCAGACGGTGGGACAAAATCGTTTCCCATGTATGATCCGTCTGCGGAATATCGTAATGATCCGCAACATTGCGGAAAACTTCCTCATACCAGAGACAGACTTTTCTGACCGGATCCGCCAGGCTGATATGAAGGACATTTTTGCTGTGCAGGAGGCTGTCCAAAGCCAGTTGCACAAGAATCGCTGTTTTTCCGAGACCGGCGCGGGCAAGAACCGCCCCGAACCCTCCGGGCGACAGAATATCTTCTGTTTCATATCCCATCAGTCTCAGCGGGTTACGGAAAACAAATTCTTTTTTTTCCATCCTGAATTTCCTTTCTGAAAGATAAATAACCATAATAGCCAAAAATATCGTAGTGTTCTGTCCGGAGTGCTGAAATGAAATTTTAGCAATACAATCCGGAGTGCTGAAATGCCTAATTTTATAAAATGGTTCAGCACTTTTCAGCAATGCTAAAATTCGCTTCGCTCATTTCATACCAATTCGCTTTCAAAAAACGGTGTTTTCTGTGTCTATTCTTAGCCGGGGCGCTTTTCAAGCGGTTTCAGCAGTTTAAGCGATTTGAACCTGTTCTTAGCCCGGGCGATTTACGGTCTGAAAGACCGATCTTTGAAAGCGAATTGGTATCAGCACTCCGGAACAGTGACGCCAATCCGGAGTGCTAAAATGAAATTTTAGCATTTTCATTAGCGGGCTATGCCACATGCTTTTTATTTTCCGCCGCTTTTTTAACCAGTTCTTCCTCGATGCCTTTGGGAACCTGCTTATATGCCGAAAATTCCATTGTAAACTGCGCTTTTCCCTGGGTCAGAGACCGCAGCACGGTGGAATAGCCGAACATTTCCGCAAGGGGCACCTGAGATTCGATCACACAGGTATGCCCTTCGTCCTGAGCGCCCACGATCATGCCGCGGCGCTGATTCAAAGACCCCATGACCGGTCCCTGAAATTCCGTAGGCGTTTCCACAACCACCTTCATAATCGGTTCAAGAACAATCGCGCCGGCTTTGGCATAGCCTTCTAAAAAGGCGCCCCGAGCCGCTGCCTGAAACGCCATATCAGACGAGTCAACCGAATGCGATGCGCCGTCATTAATCGCAATCCTGACGCCGGTAACGGGAAATTCCATTTTCGGACCTTTTACAAGACATTTCCGAAATCCCTTTTCACATGCCGGAATATACTGCGTGGGAATAGAACCGCCCGTGACTTTGTTTTCAAATTCAAAATCGCCCTCGGAAAACGGCTCGATATATCCTGCCACCCGACCGTACTGTCCCGAACCGCCGGTCTGTTTTTTATGGGTGTAGTTGAATTCCGCTTTCCGGGTAATGGTTTCCCGATACGCGACACGGGGCGCGCCCGTGATGACTTCCGCGCTGTACTCCCGGCGCATCCGTTCAATGTAAACTTCCAGATGGAGTTCGCCCATTCCGGAGATAATCGTATCGCCGGTTTCCTCGCTGACGAATGTTTTAAATGTCGGGTCTTCTTTGCTGAAACGGTTCAATGCCTTGGACATATTGATTTCGGATTTGTGATCCTTGGGCGCGATGGCAAGGGAAATCACCGGTTCCGGAACATACATGGAGGTCATGCTCATGTTGACGCCCGGCGCGGCAAAGGTATCCCCGGAAGCGCAGTCAATTCCGAAGAGCGCGCCGATATAGCCTGCCGGAATTTTCTGAATTTCTTCCATCTGATTCGCGTGCATACGGACGACTCTGCCGACTTTCACTTTTTTGCCGGTGCGGATGTTGATGATGGTATCGCCTTTGGCAAGGGTCCCCTGATACACACGGATATACGTCAGTTGCCCGTACTGCCCGTCTTCCAATTTGAATGCAAAAGAGACCATGGGTTTTCCCTGATCGCTGGAAAGCATCACCGAGGCATGGTCATGGTCTATGTCAATCGCCTCATTTTCAACATCCGAAGGACAGGGAAGGAAATCGGTAACCGCATTCAGCAGGGGCTGAACGCCTTTGTTTTTATAGGCGGAACCCATCAATACCGGCGTCAGTTCACGGGTGAGCGTGCCGTTGCGGACGGCGGTCAGCAGCATCTCTTCTGTGACCTTTCCTTCCAGCGCGGCTTCCATGAGTTCGTCCGAAAACATGGACGCTGCGTCAATCAGTTCTTCCCGCTTTTCACGGGCTTCGGCAAGCAGATTTTCGGGAATCGCTTCCTCACGGATATTTTCGCCGTTATCGCCTTCAAAGTAAAGGGCTTTCATGCCGATCAGGTCAATAACGCCTTCAAAGTGCATTTCCAATCCGATGGGAATTTGCAGGGCAACGGCATTGTGTCCGAGTTTTTCTTTCAACTGATGAATGACCCGGGAAGGATTCGCGCCGCTTCTGTCGCATTTGTTGATGAATGCCAGACAGGGAACTTTGTAGCGTTTCATCTGCTGGTCAACGGTGATGGACTGGGACTGCACGCCGCCCACAGAACACAGCACCAGCACCGCGCCGTCCAATACCCGCAGCGAGCGTTCCACTTCTATGGTAAAATCCACATGCCCGGGCGTGTCAATGATATTGATTTCATGTTCCCGCCATTCGCAGAAAGTGGCAGCAGACGCAATGGTGATGCCCCGCTCTTTTTCAAGCTCCATGGAATCCATGGTCGCGCCCACGCCGTCTTTTCCTTTGACATCGTGGATGGCATGGATGCGTTTGGTGTAAAAAAGAATCCTTTCGGTAAGCGTTGTTTTACCGGAATCAATGTGCGCGCTGATGCCGATATTTCTGACTTTTCTAATGTCGCTCTTCATAATGCTTCCTTTTGTGCAAATTGTGCAGAATTTATACGTTCAACGATCATAATTTGTAATTTTTCATAGGGGTAAGCCCCCGTGCTTATCCCTGCCTGATGCAAATGACGCAAGCAAGGGCAGGCACAGGGGCTTGCCCCTACGGTTTTTTTTCAAACACAAAAAATTAATTCAGCCCTAGTGCTTTGTCAGTTTCGTTTTGCAGGTTTTTAACCGCAAAGAACGCAGAGAAACCGCAAAGTCCGCAAAAAATTATCCGTCAGTTTGTTTTTGACAAAGCACTATAAAAAAGACAGCCTGACTTTCAAATGAATTTGAAAGCAACGAATATATTGATGATGAATATCTGTATCAGTAATTTCAAAAAATATAAGAAGTTAGAACTGTCGAGGATTAGGAAACGGGGAAAAAATGACTTCCCGCTTCCTTTCGGTTCGGATCGGCAACTCTGATCTTTCTCGCGGGATATGCCGACTCTCCGCGAGTATCCGGAAGGCAGGTAAACAATATCATGTAAATCCTTAAAATCCTACAAATCATGGTCCAGACTTCGGTTTAAAAATAAAAAAACCCTCATTCAGAAGCATCATGATACTCCCGAACAGGGATTTAAATATATGGCAATTGCGATCATCAAAAAGACAATTTATATTCGGAAAAAATAATTCTGTCAAGATTTTTCTTTCTGAAAGAAAAAAAATGTGGTAGAAATCATGGAATGTGAAAGCGCAAAAAAAGGGAACACGAAAGCATCTATGAAACATGAAAACATGAAACATGCACTCATGCAGGGATTGGCAGCGGTCTGGCCTGTCTGTGTCGGCTATGTTCCCATCGGCATCGCTTTCGGCGTGCTTGCCCGCAAAGCCGGTCTGACGCCCCTTGAAATCGGTCTGATGTCGCTTTTTGTTTTTGCGGGAAGCTCCCAGTTTATTGCCGTATCCATGCTTTCATCGGGCGCCGCTTCCGTATCCATCATTCTCACCACTTTTATTGTCAATATCAGACATCTGCTGATGAGTTCATCGCTGGCGGTTTTTCTGGGCAATTCGGACCGAAAGAAGCTTTCGCTTTTTGCTTACGGCGTTACAGATGAAAGTTTTGCGGTCAATCTTGCAAGATTCAGGGAAGGCGGCTGGGATTTGAACCGCTCGCTGGCGGTCAATCACACAGCCAACATGGCATGGGTGGCAAGCACGGTGGTCGGCGGTTACGGAGGGCAGTTCATTCCTGAACGGGCATTCGGGATTGATTACGCGCTCATTGCCATGTTTATCTGTCTGCTCATATTTCAGGTTCGGAGCAGAAAGCATATCGTCACAGCGATTCTTGCCGGTGTTCTTGCTGTTATTTTTTCGCTGATAATTCCCGGAAATATCTATGTGGTGCTGGCGTCTGTGCTTGCCGCAACGCTGATGGTCGCATTCAGGAGACTTTGATTTTGTTTCTCGCAAAGAACGC
>DZCT01000397.1 GCA_022736535.1 Desulfatirhabdium butyrativorans
CATCGGACAGCGCGGTTACGGCAACATCGGCCAGAGGCAATCAGGGAACCGTGGAAATTCAGGCTCCGGATATTGACATCAGCGGGAGTCTGACGGTCATGCCCGGGACTTTCATTGACGCGGCGGGAATGCTGCCGCGTTCGTGCAAAGAACGGACAGCGGAAGATGTGAGCAGGTTTGTGATTACGGGCAGGGATGCGACCCCGACGCCGGCAGACGATCTTCAGGCAAGCCCGCCGGAGCCGTTCCGGGCATCGGAAAGGTGAGAGAAGCCTTCCGGGGAGTGCGTCATCTTATTAAAAGCGAGAGCGCAGCGCCCGGGCTTAAAATAGATTTGCACCGTTTATGTTTATGCGAAAAACCGCTTAATGAGGATTTTATGATAACGCTTACCCTTCCCCCGAAATATGTCAATGTATTGCAGGCCATCGGAAATGTTCAGGAGATTGCTGAAAATGCCATTCGTTCCTATGCCTTGGAAAAAATCGGTGAGCGAATAGGCAAAATTCAGCATGAGATTCTCCAATTAGAGGCGGAATACGGACTGTCTTATCAAAAATTTCATTTTTATATCACAACAGATGAAGAATTTGTAAAAAACCTCAGAAAATTTCATCCGACATGGGAAAAAGATTTCAATACTTGGGAATACCGCATTGAGGAATTGAACGAATGGCTCGGATATATAGAGAGCATATCGAAAGACTGATTGAACAGGCTAAGGCATTTCTGACAGATGTTTCTATCCTTTGATATGATATAGGAAACAGCCGGGCTATAATTGATTTGGAAGGGTATTGGAAAGAATACCGTATTATTATTTCAGAAATTCACCGTGTTAATAGAAATGTACGATACGCTTATTATGTTTTGGATAAATATAACAAGGTTGTAAATGCCTTTGATAACAGTCCTGATATTCTGGCAATAAAACAAAAACACGGTTTGAATTGGAAATCTTGTATTCATTCTGAAATTCCTCATCAGCACGATTCGGAAGGCAATATAACATTAATGCCGATGCCTGTGAATCTTGATTTTTTTATAAGATGGCTTAATGAGCATTTATTGCTTAATTGACTTGAATGTCGCGGCCGAGGCAAGGATTAAACAATCGAATTGCGGATTGTCATTGATATCCATATAAGCAATAAAAAATATTTAATCATTTGTAATGCGAATTAAGAGTTGAAAATTTCGGAGCCCGTAAAAACAGATACTTACCGGTTTGAATAAATCCGACATGATTTTCAACTGTCTGATTTTACACAGCCGCCGATTTTAATAAGATGGGCAACCCTTAATTCGCATTTGTAAGGAGGATTCATGAACACAAAAAACATCCTGACTTTCATATTCATCGCCTGTCTCGGTATGACGGACGCATCCCACGCCGCTTCAGGCAAAGAAATCAGCGATCAGATTGCCGCGGGAGAGGCTTTTTGTCAGAAAGGCGACTTTGAACATGCCGCGCAATCGTGGGAAAATGTTCTCAGAAACTTAGACAGAGAACAGAACGCCGGACTTTACATGGACACGCTGGCGCATATAGCTTATGCTTACAAAGCCCTCGGTTTTCATGAAAAAGCTTTGTCTGCTTTTATCGAGGCAATGCCGGTGCTGAAAAAAAGCAACAGCCGAGAACGGAACGCCTTGTTTCTCAACAATCTGGCTGATATTCATCTTTCCCTCGGAGATATGAAAAACAGCGTCGAAGCGATGGAAAAAGCCATTGCAGAAGCCCGCTCATCCGAAAACCCCAAAATTCTCGCAGATGTTCTGAACAACGCCGGAAACATGCTGCTTGCAGACGGGAATTACGAGGAGGCGGCAGAAGCCTACAAGGAATGTCTCGAACTGCTGGCAAAAGCCGATTCCGCCGCGGAACTGAAAGCAGCCGTGCTGATCAACATAGCATATTCAAATTTCATTGCCGGTTCTTTCCAGCCCCGAATGTCGGAAGATGCTTTGAAGCATATCCGAACCATGCCGGAGGGTTACGCCAAAGCAGAAAATGAGATTGCGCTCGGCATTCTGATGACAGAGGCATTGAAAGACGGAAGCATAGACGACCCTGCCCTGATCCGGAACATCTGGGAAATGCTGACAGAGGCGAAACAGATCGGTGAAAAACTCAGCAATCCCAAAATCATCTCTCAGGCATGCGGCTATATGGGACAGTTATACGAACACGAGGAGCGCTATGAGGAATCCCTCGGACTGACCCGGCAGGCGGTCTTTTTTGCTCAACAGGGCAGGTACCCGGAACTTCTCTATCTCTGGCAGTGGCAGATCGGAAGACTGCTGGCTTCGGGAGGAAATACGGAGCAGTCGGCTCAGTCCTACAAAAACGCCATTGAAACCCTGAATCCCATCCGCCCGGAACTGTTCAGAGGATATCGCTCTCATAAAGAGATATTTGACGAGCGTGTCCGGCCGGTTTATATCGGGCTTGCCGATGTTTATCTGAAACAGGCAGACGCCGCTCAGACCCCGGCCGCACGCGAAGAGAAACTCCGGGAAGCAAGGGATACGATGGAGACTCTGAAAACACTCGAATTGCAGAATTTTTTCAAAGACGAGTGCGTCACCTTCACAGAGGAAAAGCAGACATCACTCGACCGCACACCGCCGCACACCGCAGTGCTTTACCCTATCTCTCTTGAAGACCGTCTGGTCGTGCTGCTGAGTCTGCCGGATGCCATGATTCATTTCAATACGCCTGCGGATTTTCGGAAACTGAAAAACACGGCAAAGCTGTTCCGAAAAGAATTGCAGACCCGAAGCAGCAACCGTTTTCTCAAAGAAGCCCGAAATCTCTATGACTGGATCATCCGTCCGGCTGAAGCCGAATTGGCGGTCAGAGGCATTGATACGCTGATTGTCGTTCCGGACGGCGCGCTGCGGCTGATTCCCTTTTCCTCTCTGTACGACGGCGAGCATTTTCTCATTGAAAAATATGCTGTCGGAACCGTGCCTGCGGTCCGGCTTACTGCTACAGGCGGATATCAATCGCAACATGCCGATATTCTTCTGAGCGGTCTTTCGGATGCGGTGCAGGATTTCAGCCCCCTCCCCGGTGTCAAAGACGAACTGGCTGATGTGAAGCAGATTATGAATGCCGGGAATATGCTTTTCAATAAGGATTTTACCCTTAACAACCTTACCGGCGAATTCAAAACCAATTCCTACGGTATGCTGCATATTGCCACTCACGGCGTCTTCGGCGGCAGCGCCAAGGATTCGTTTTTAGTCACTTATGATGACCGGCTGGACATGGATCGTCTCGCGAGTCTGGTTGAGATCAGCCAGTTCCGGGATCAGAAAATCGAACTGCTGACATTGAGCGCATGTCAGACCGCGATGGGCAATGAACGCGCCGCGCTGGGGCTTGCCGGCGTGGCAGTCAAAGCCGGGGTGAGAAGCGCCGTGGCCACCCTCTGGTTTGTGGATGACGAATCCACATCGCTTGCCATAAGGGAATTTTACAATCAGATGAAAACCCCGGGACTGTCAAAGGCAAAGGCATTGCAGAACGCGCAGAAACAACTGATTGCCAAACGACGCTTCTGGCATCCGATTTACTGGGCGCCGTTTCTGCTCATCGGGAATTGGAATTGAGAATTGAGAATTGAGAATTGAGAATTGAGAATTGAGAAATTCCTGCTTTGTCATTTCGACGAGCGAAGCGAGGAGAAATCTTGATCTCGTTCCCACGCTCTGCGTGGGAATGTTCGGGGTGTCCCGGTGCGGACGCGGAGCGTCCGGGCTGCATTCCCACGCAGAGCGTGGGAACGAGACTGTAGGGCTGAAAAATTCAACTGCGGAACTCCTATGTTTTTTGCAAACTGAGAAATTAAGGAAGGAGGATGATAATGATGCGTTCTTCAATAAAATTCAGATGGATTTTAATCTCGTTGCTGCTGGCTGCCGTTTCTTCGGTGATTGCCGCAGATATTCCGATGTTTCACGCGCTGAAAACAGACGGAGAAATACTCAGGAGAGACAGCGAAGGATCAAGCCGGGGCCGCAGCCGGAGCATGATGACCCGGCGCAGCGGGGAACTGTCCCGGGGACTGTTCCGGGGAAAGGCTCAGGGCAATGACGCGTCTCCAAGCATACCGTCCGCTATGGTGCCGCTCATACCTGAAACCGCGGGACTGACTTCAATGCCTCAGCCTTCGCTGTTGTGGTATGTCTCAGGCAGTTGCCCCG
The DNA here is from genome assembly GCA_022736535.1 of Desulfatirhabdium butyrativorans. Taxonomy (GTDB): domain Bacteria; phylum Desulfobacterota; class Desulfobacteria; order Desulfobacterales; family JAIFKL01; genus JAIFKL01. Next base: position 4,216 of record DZCT01000397.1, read on the forward strand.
ATAAGATGGAATTTCGGATCAATGCTTTCAAGGCTGATGAGCCTTTGCTGGATGCACACATTCCGGGACCGCCCTCGGAAGGAATCTATCGGATCAATCTGAGCGATTACAATATCTCACTGAAACCGGATACGGAATACGAGTGGTTTCTGACCATTGTATTAGATGAAAATGACCGGTCTGCCGACTATTTTATCAGCGGAACCGTCATTTACTCACCTCTTACGGATGCGGTTTCGGAAGGCATAAAAAACACGCCGGCAGATCGTCTCTATGCTGCCTATGCCGAGGCCGGATACTGGTATGACGCGATAGATCATCTTTCCCGGCAGATTGACGCCAATCCCGGAGACGCCGAACTGCGGAAATATCGGGCAAAACTGCTTGAACAGGTGAATCTGCCGAAAATTGCGGCTTACTGCATGAAGGATGTTTCAGGAAATTAGAAAGGTTTGTTGCAGACTCGTTACAAGGCAGCGCTTCAATGCCGTTAAGTTAAAAGAAAAATGTAGGTTGGGGTGAGCCTGCGAACCCCAACACCTGCCGGATGATGTC
>DZCT01000398.1 GCA_022736535.1 Desulfatirhabdium butyrativorans
AAGATATCGGAACGGCAATTCTCGTTATTCAGGATGGATATGACTTTGTCCAGCGGCAGTTCCGGGTGTCTGTTGAGAATATTGTGATGAATCAGATCCGTAATGATGCTGCGCAGCACACAGCCCACTTCGTGACCTGACTGGTCTTTCAGGCTGATCACGGTTTTTCCCTTTCCGGGTACGGCGGTAAAATTCCTCACAAAACAATGATCGCCGCCCTCCTTGAAACAGGGCGCGGACACGGCCTCGGCAAACAGCACAAGGTCTTCCGAAAGCCGCGTGTGGCGCGGGGGAAGCCCGTCGGTCATATACAGCAGATGTTTTGCCAGATCAATGCTGATCTCCTGTTTTTTCATCAGATTCTTTATATCTGTGATGTCAAGGAGACTTTGAACCAGATATTCCCGGTCTTTTACTGCTGCTTTGGCAACAGACCTGCGCGTATAGATGATCTGTTTGTCCGGACGTTCCAGCACATATTCATCGCTGACCGTCCGCTGTTCAGGATTATCCTTGAACCAGTCCGGACACAATTCATAAAAATCCCTGCCGATCAGCTCATTTCTCGTGCAGCCGAGCAGACGGTAGCTCCAGGGATTCGCGTCAATGATTTTATAGGATTCGGGGTCTATAATCATCACGCTGGTGTGAACCGCGGTCATAATGGCATTCAGATAGGCTTCTTTTTCCATGAGTTTTTCTCTTGCCTCCTGATGTTTGCTGACATCGGTTGACATGGTTCCGATTTTAATGATGTTCCCCTTTTCGTCAAAGATCGGATACCGCAGCGTGAGAAAGGTATGCTGAACACCGTTTATTGAAATGTTTTCGATAAATTCCGAAGGATTTCCGGATGCGATCACTGCCCGGAACTGTTCAGCGCGCTCGGAAACCGCATCCGGGGGAAAAATATCCGCGTCTGTCTCTCCCAGCACCTGCGCGGGATGCAGTCCGAAAATATCCGTAAACCGCCGGTTGATCATCTGATATTTTCCGTCCATATCCTGCTGAACAATGACAGTCGGGGAGTAATTGAGAAGGGTCCGAAGCTGACGGTGGGTGCAGTCTAAGTCTGTATAGGCTTTTTTCAGGTTCTGCTGATTGTTCCAGTTGATCAGCAGAGATGTCACCAAAGACAGCACTTCCTGCTTTCCGCTCCCTCTTTGCTTGGAGATGAAATAAACATCTTTTTTCAGATTTTTTATCAGTTCCTCATGCGTAATATCACACGCGGTGAAGATGATGATAAAGACTTCCGGATCAACGGAACGGATGAGTTCGGCAGCCTCAAGCCCGTCCATGGAAAGCATCCGAATATCAAGAATGCAGAGCGGAATCCTTCTGCCGTTTTCAAATTCCGAGCGGAAAAATTCGACCAAAGGCGCGCCGTCCCGAAACATGGCGACATCAAAGGACATGCTGCTGTTTTTCCGGGGATCTGCTCCGGCGCCCGATGCAAAAATGCTTCTGAAAATGTGATGATAGATCATCTCATCATCTGCTATCAGAATTCTCCGGTTCATCAGTGTTTCTCTTTCTGAGTAAAATCAGCGATCCGCTTCGCCCGCCATTGCTTCCAACTGTTTCACATAGTATTTCAGATGTTCTGCCTGTGCATTCAGTTCTTCGGATGCCGCGGCAAATTCTTCGGCATTGGCGGCATTATTGTAAGTGATTTTTCCCATTTCTGAAATGCCGTTTCGGATCAGTTCCATATTCTTCGCCAGTTCTTTGGAAGCCTCGGTAATCGCTGTGGTTTTATCTCCCATAACCGTTGCCGAGCGGACAATGCCTTCAAAATCCCTGTTCATGATTTTTACAGCGGAAGCGCTTTCGGTAATCCTTTTGATGGTGGCGTCTAAAAGATTCTGAATATTTTCGGCGGATGTTGCCACGTCAGAAGCAAGGTTTCTCACCTCGCCGGCAACCACCGCGAATCCGGAACCGGCAGCGCCCGCACGGGCGGCTTCCACCGCGGCATTCAGCGCCAGCAGGTTGGTCTGAAAGGCAATGCTGTCAATAATTTTGATAATATCGGAAATCTGATCGCTGTCTTTTTCAATCAGCGCGATTTTCTCTGTCAGTTCCACAAGCGACATGACGGTTTTGACAGATTTTTTGATATTGTCGTTCATCAACTGCCCGGAGCCCCGGGTCAGTTCCGATGTTTCCCGGCTCGCTACAGCCATTTCATCCAGAGATGCCAGCGATTCCTCCGCAGACGATGCCTGTTCGGAAGTGCCGGCTGCCAAATGTTCGCTTGTGGTCATGACCTGAGCGGACGCGGAGATGACGGTCATAGCCGCGTCGGAAAGTCCCCTGATGATCTTTCGGATGGGGCTTTCGATTCTGACGGCAATCAGCAGTGAGACCGCAATGAAAACAATAACAGACACACAGCCGATCAGCAGAATCCGATGCTGAATATCTTTTTTTGACACTGCGCCCTGTGAGAGGATTTTCTCGCTGATTTTCATAAATTTTCCTTCAGGCATTCCCACGCAGACCGCGCCGATGTTATCGCCTTCAGATGTACTGAGCGGAGAACAGACCGCAACATAGCTTCTGCCTGCTATTTTCAGGGAAACGGCTTCAGGTGATTTCGCGTCATATATTTTCTGCAATATCTCTTTGCCGATGCCGAGTTCCGCCGGCGTCAGCGGCTTTTTTTCTTTATGAAAGCGGAATCCTGCATGAGCAATCGGAATATTTTCAAAATAAACCGCACAGTCCAGACCGGTCGCATCATAAAATTCATTCAGGGGATCAGCATAGTCATTGAGGATTCTGCCGGCAATTCCCACAGCAACGGGATAGCCGAAATCATCTCTGATAACTGAGGCTGATGCAATGCTTATCAGTCCGGGACCGGTGAAATTTCTGTCTGTCAGTCTGAGGGCTTTTGTGAAATCAGCATCATGTTTTGTCACGCTGACAAGATGATATTCTTTATCTGTTGAATCGTTTTCCAGAATTTTCCGGGCTTCTTTTCCCAGTTCCCATGAGCGGAAATATTGTTCGAGCCATTGAATATCAACATCTGCGCCGGTATCTGAAGGATATGAGGCAATATGCCTGCCTTCCGGATCAAATATGAGGGCAAAATCTATGCGGTCTTTGAAGGATTCAAGAATGCTGTTCATGCGGGTCAGCAGATATTTTTCAATACATCCGGGAACTCTGTGATCTTTTGCAATATTTTGTGAAATCCGTTCAACCGCTTCACCGATGCGGTTCATTCTCGATCTGAATATATTGTGCTGCCCCGCAAGATTTTCTCTTATCAGGGCATTGAGTTCGTCTGAGAGGATTTCCGACTGCCGGGAAAGGCTGTCATCCAGCATCAGAGAGATGAAAATGCCCAGCGTCGTGATAATGGATGCGCCCGTGATGCAGAAGTATATCAGAATGTTGTTTTTTATGGTTTTCAAAATCAGCTTTTTTCCCGAAATCGGATCAACATAAGGCGGCAATGCCGCAAAATTTTCCGGCGCTGCCTTATCATACTGAATCTCTGCTGAAAATTGACAGGGAAGAACAGAGTATTCAGGACAATCCTGTTCATCCTGCACATCCCTGTAAAAGAAAATAGACATTTTCGGAAATAAGCGGCTGTATCTCTCGCAAAGCCCGCGAAGAACGCAAAGACTGCAAAGCCGGCGGGAAATCGCGGAACGGACGCATTTTCTCTTTCTTTCTTTGCGCTCTTTGCGTGCTTTGCGAGAACCTTTTTTTTATTTCCGAAAATGTCTAATGTACAGATTCAAAAAACAGATTCGGTATTATTTCACAAACGGCAGTCCGCCTGCTCCTTTGATCACATCATGCGCTGCGGGCGAGGCAACAAATTCGACAAATTTTGCGATGTCCCCGGTCCGGTTTTTTTCCTTAAAGATAAGCGCCAGCGTGCCGGTATAAGGATAATCAGCATCGGTCGGGCTTTTGCCGTCAATGCTCAGAATCTCAACAGCCGAACTTCGGGTATTGATATAATCCCCCCAGGCAATGGTCCCTTCTGTTTTCTCTGCAACTTCAACGGTTTCCTGATCTGTAAATGTGGTTTTTGAACGGCTTGTCAGGGTGATATTGCTGAATCCCGGAAATAACGCCAGCAGGACTTCCAGCGAGCTGTCGCCGTCTTCCCGGCGGATCACTCTTATCAGCGCATCTTTTCCGCCGACTTCTTTCCAGTTTCCGATTTTTCCGCTGTAAATGTCGCAAATCTGTTGCGGACTGAGATTTTTTATTCCCAGACTTTTGTTGACGAAAAAGACAATGGGCATTCTGGCAAAGGGAAGACAGGTGAGTTCGTAATGTTTTTCAGTATCTTTAATCTCCCTTGCGACCCGTCCGATTTTGTATTTGTCAGCGCCCACAGATTTTATGCCCCCGCTGGAACCGATGCTTTCAGGAACGATGACACTGACGCCGGTATTGTGCTTGAAGGCATCGCCCACAGCTTGCAGCAAAGACATGCCGCTGCCCGTTCCCACAATGATAATTTCCTCTGCTGCGACAGGGCTGAAACCGGTCAGCATCATCAGCAGAACTGCACACACACAGATTTTTTTCATCTGCTCTTTCTCCTTTCCGATGTTGTAATATCAATTCGCTTTTAAAATACAGGTCGCTCACGCTCCCTGCTCGGAGCCGGGAGCGTGAGCGACTCATGTTTCAGAATGAAACAGAAATATTGAACAGAAGATAGCCCCCTTTGTATTCGGGTCCGCCCACCGTAATCATGCCTTTATTGAGGAGTTGAATGACAG
>DZCT01000760.1 GCA_022736535.1 Desulfatirhabdium butyrativorans
GCCGCGGACGGGGATACGGTTCTGGTCGTCGAGGTGAAGAACAGGCTGGACCGCTATATGATTGACGAGTTTCTGGAGGGCAAACTTCCGAAATTCAGGCAGGTTTTTCCGCAGTACAGGGATTTCCGGCTCCTCGGCGGCGTGGGCGCGCTCGTTGTGGATGACGGCGTGGGGCGCTATGCCGAAAAGAAGGGGCTTTATGTGATGACTCAGAACGGCGAGGGCGGCGCCATGCTCGTCAACAGGAAGAATTTCACCGCAAAAGAGTTCTGAAACCGGAGTGCAAAAATTGTATTTTTGCAAAAACGAAATTTCCGCACTCCATATTCTTTATGTCCTTTACACCGGCTGCCAGTGGCATATGCTGCCGATTGACAGGCTTCCGTCAGGGAAGCCGGAAATAACTTATAAAGGAGTTTATTACCGTTTTTCAAAATGGTGCAAAGACGGAAGTTTTGAAAAAGTATGGCATAACAGTACCGATTCTATAAAAAATCTCCTTGATCTGTCCGAAATCAATATTGACGGAACGCATACAATTGCCAAAAAAGGCGGCAGTTCTGCCGTATGGCAGGGCCGCAAAAAAGCAAAAACGACGAACATTCTGCCTGTCACCGATAAAAAAGGTTATCCGGTTGCTTCGACGGAAATCATCCCGGGAAATCACCATGATGCTTTCGACCTCGAAAACAATCTCCGTAATATTTTCAAAGATATGAAAGGAAGAAAGCTGCCGGTCAGCGGCGCTCATTTTAATGCGGATTCCGCTTTCGACACAAAAGGTGCCCGGGAAATCTGCTTCAACAACAAAATAATCCCGAATATAGCGGAAAACAGGCGGAACCGCAAATCGCCGCGGCGCGGCCGCCCCCGTCTTTTCAACGAAAAAATTTACAGAAACCGCTTCGCCGGCATTGAGCGTACCTTCGCATGGGTTGACAAATTCAGACGTCTGCTCATCCGCTTTGAACGGAATGACAAATATTTCTACGGATTTCACTGTATTGCTTTCGCTATGATATGTCTTCGGACTCTGTTCGTCTGAAAAGTCTAGACGAGTTCTTGAACAATATCATTCTTTTTAG
>DZCT01000761.1 GCA_022736535.1 Desulfatirhabdium butyrativorans
TATATAATGTCAGTCTGACGGATGAGCAGACGCAGTATCTGTCTGATATAACAGGCATAGGAAAACACAGCGCCCGTAAAATCAGCCGCGCCAGGATTCTGTTATCGGCATCTTCGGGTAAGGGCGATGATGAAATCGTATCGGATATTCATACAGGTTCATCAGCGGTTCAACGGGTAAGGGAGCGTTCTGTGAAAAACGGGCTGACAGCGGCTCCCGAAGAAAAAGCCCGCCCCGGACAGCCTGAAAAACCCAGCGGAGCGGATGAAGCGCTCCTGACGGCACCAGCCTGTTCCGAAGCTCCGGCGGGCCGCTCCCGCCGGACGCTCAGACTTTCGGCTGACAGGCTTGCTGAATCGGAGATAGTACCGTCTGTCTCTTATGTTACGATTCACAATATATTAAAAAAAACGACCTGAAACCATGGCAGCGGAAACAACGGTGTATCGGCAATATCAGCGGCGGATATGTCGCCCGCATGGAAGACGTCTTACATTTATATGAGCAGCCTTACGATCCTTTACTGCCGGTCATCATATGTTCTGACGGGCGTCCCTGTCAGCCTGCAGGCGGCACGCTCAGTCCTCTGCCGGCCCGTCCCGGAAAGGCGGCAGAAGAGGATTATCACTATGAACGGGACATGCGCTCTGCTGCCAGCCTCTGAGCCGTTAACCGGCAGAAGGTCCGCTGACGTCAGAGAGACAGGAACCGGAAAGGATTATGCCTGTTTTACGGATAAATTGTCTGATTACTATCCGTCTGCTGAAAAGCTCGGAGTTGTTCAGGATAATCTGAATACTCACAGCGCCGGGTCGTTTCACAGCGCCTCCGACTCTGAGAAAGCCTCTGAGCTGACCCGGAAGTTCGGATTTCATCATACTCCGATCAGAGCAGGCTGGCTGAATATGGTTGGAATTGAAATTTCCGCAATTGCAACCGGATGTCTTCATCGTCGGATTCCCGATATTGAAACACTGAGGCGGGAAGTGCGTATCTGTGTCGGAGAACGTAATCAGCAGAAAGCCGCTGTACAGTGGCGATTTACTGAAAATGATGCTCGGAAAAAAAATGGAAAGACATTATCC
>DZCT01000020.1 GCA_022736535.1 Desulfatirhabdium butyrativorans
ATATCAAACGGTATACAAAAGGAGAAATTTTTTCCGATCTCCGGGAGATGAAAGACTACATTGCAGATATTGGTAGTGGTGTAGAATAGGTGATTTCGGGGTGTCATTCTGAACGAAGTGAAGAATCTCTGTTTTTATAATACGCTGTTATAATAAGAGATTCTTCGCTGCGCTCAGAATGACAGGGACATAGTTCATCACCTCTTCTACACCACTACCCTTTATCTCTTCCCCGATGATGATTCTGGCATCCACAATTTCCAGCCCGTCTTCGTGAAGAATCACCGGATTCAAATCCATCTCGTTTATCTCAGGGTAGGATTCTATCAGGTCAGAGCAGAGCAGGAGCAGATGTTTCAGGGCTTTCTTGTCATAGGCGGGTCTGCCTCTGTAGCCGTTCAGAAGCGGATAAAATTTGATGTCTTCTATCATCTTCCGGGCAGAGCGGTCTGAAATGGGAAGCACACGCGTAGAGACATCCCGCAATATCTCCACCAGCACGCCCCCCAGACCGAATAAGATAATCGGACCGAACTGATCGTCTATTTTCGTGCCGATAATGACTTCCAAGCCTTTTTTCGCCATCGGAGACACCAGAACGCCTTTTATATCAGCGTCGGGCTTGTATCTTTTCACGTTCTCGATGATTTCGTCAAACGCACTGCGAACCGCATCTTCCGAGTCAAGTCTGAGCTTCACCCCGCCGGACTCGGTTTTATGCAGAATATCCGGTGAGACAATTTTCAGCGCGACCGGCTCTCCCATGCGTTTCGCCGCCCGAACTGCTTCATCCGCGGTTGTCGCCAGCACATCATCTAATACCGGAAAATCGTGAAGCCGCAACAACGCTTTTGCCTCGGTTTCCAAAAGCGCTCGTCTGCCTTCTGCTTTTGCCTTCTCAATAATGGCGACGCCTTCGGTTTCTGTCTTTTCCCGCCAGTGATAGACAAAATTGGCTTTGGCATGGTAGCTTTTCAGGAAATTGCCGTATTCCGCCAGCACGCCGATACACTTGCACGCGACATCTAACGAGCCGAAAACCGGAATGCTGTAATACCGAAGCAGTTGAAGCGAATGCGGTTTTTCCGAGTCATAAAGACTGTGGACAACAATGGGTTTATGCCGTTTTTTCAACATCTTTCCCATACGATGCGCCGCGTCTTCTTCATTCAGCGCCAGACTTTTGGCAAAACGGATGCCGTATCCCCCGAAAAGTCCGACGATAAGGAGTCCGCCGATATTCGGGTCTTTCAGGATTGCCTCCGCACATTCTGCAAAAACGGTGGGATCCGAATCCGTACCGCCGGCAACGTCAACGGGATTGCGGACGGCCGCGGCTTCGGGAAGCAGTTTTTTCAATTTCTTCTGGGTTGACTCGTCCAATTCAGGAATTTTTACACCCATATCGCTCAGGAGGTCTGCGGCAATTGTGGCGTGTCCCCCGCCGTCGGCAAGAATGGCGATGTGATTGTTTTTGACGGGCGGAAGGCTTGAAAGCGTTTCAGCCGCGGGAAAGAGTTCGTCCGAGTTTTCAATGACGATAATGCCTGCCCGTTTGAAAGCGGTACGCGCCACTTCGGAGATACCTGCCAATGCGCCGGTATGCGAACCCGCACTGCGCTTGCCCGCGGCGGAACGCCCGCCTTTCAGCAGCACCACCGGCTTGATGAGCGTGGTTTTGTATGCCTCCTGAAGAAATTTTCTGCCGTCCCGCATTCCTTCCACATACATGAGAACGGCTTTTGTCTCAGGGTCGTCACGGAAAAATTGAAGGTATTCATGGAATTTGATGTCCGCTTCATTTCCCACGCCCACATAGTAGGAATAGCCCTGAAGACTTTTAAGTTTTGCCTCTGTAATCAGGGTGAGCGCCATGTTGCCGCTTTGGGAGAGAAGCGCGATATTTCCTTTGGGCGCGTCCCTCAGCCCCACAAGGTTCAGGTTGCTTTTCAGATTCATCATGCCGGAGGTGTTGGGACCGATGATGCGGATGCCGCATTCGGCTGCGGTTCTGACCATCTCGTTTTCTAATTCCACACCCTTCTGACCGACCTCCCTGAATCCGCCCGCGATAATCACCGCGCCGCTGATGCCTTTTTTGCCGCAGTCTTTCAAGACGCCCGGAATGGTTTTTGCCGGGGTGGTAATCAGCGCCATGTCAACCGGGTCTTCAATTTCAGCAACGCTTTTGTAGCATTTCAGTCCGAGGATGCTTTTCTCTTTGGGATTGACCGGATATATCTTCCCTTCAAATTTCTCATCCAAAAGCGTCCGAATTGCCTGAAATCCTCTTTTGGTCTCTACTTTTGACGCGCCGATCACCGCGACAGATTCGGCGTTCAGTACCTTTTCGAGAGACATATAACAGTTGTGTCCTTTCTTGATGAAATATTAGGAATTGAGAAGTGAGAAGTGAGAATTGAGAAATAGAAGTGTTCAATTCTCAATTCTCAATTCTCAATTCTCAATTTATAACAGACAATTCTCGCTTTTGCAAGACCGGCTTATACTTCGGTATGAATCAGGTTATGTTGCAAATCGTTGCGCAACATATATTTTTAAATATTTTCAGATACAATTTTATTGTACCACACTTTTTATGTTGCATTTGTGCATCAATAATCTCCTGTCTGTATCTGTGTGACATTCGCTGATTTCAGAGATAACTATTTTTAATTAAAATAAATAAATTTTAAATCATAAACTCTGGCATGGTTTTTGCTGTATAATATTTGAAATACAAAAATGTGAAACACAAAAGACATCTCCGCGCCTCGGCATCTTTGCGGGAGACTTTTTATTTCAGGATTTCTCGCAAAGACGCGGAGAACGCAAAGATAAAAATAAATCCTTTTCTCCGCGTCTTTGCCTCTTTGCGGGAGACTTTTTATTTGTGATAATGTCTATATATTCTTTCCACCGTCATAATTTGCGTTTCCGAATTTGCTGTAAAACGGTTTTGCAAACCGTTTTGCCTATAAAAACGACTTGCAAAGTCGTTTTACAGAAGCGCAGATTATGCCGGTGTGCAGTATAAATATTAGGAAGAGGAAGTCTTTGTCTCTTAAAACAGAAAGAAAAAAAATTCTGATTGTGGATGATGAGACCGACATGATCATCTTCCTCTCCACGCTGATGGAAACACACGGTTTTGAGCCGATCATCGCGGGAAACAGCAAACAGGGGCTGCACAAAGCCGCTGACGAACGCCCGGACTGTATCATACTTGATATTATGATGAGTAAAGAAGAAGGCATTTCTCTTTACATCAGTCTTAAAAAAGATGAGCAGCTAAGAGATATTCCTGTGATTATGCTGTCCGCCTTGCCTGATAAGGTATTTCTGCATTATCAGAAATTCCGAAGCAGTATCTCAGGCATCACCATACCCGAACCGGAGGCATATTTGGAAAATCCGCCCGAAGCAGAGAAAGTCATCAGGGCGATTCGGAAACTGTTGGGAAAAGAGAAGTGAAATTTTAGCCACGAACGGACACGAATTTTTCACGAATATAAGAACACGAATTTTTTTAAAAAAAAGATAAATGTGTGTTTATTTCGTTTTTTTTCATATACAAAAAGCATTCGTGCTGATTTGTGAAAAATTTGTGTCCGTTCGTGGCAAAAAATTCCTCAATTTAAAGGAGCGACAAATGTCTGTAAGAATAGGATTCTACATCTGCCATTGCGGAATCAATATCGCATACAGGGTCCGGGTGGAAGAAGTCGCCGCATACACCCGGAAACTCAAGAATGTCGCAGTCGCACGAGACTACAAATTCATGTGTTCGGACCCGGGACAGGAGATGATCGAAAAAGACATTCGGGAATACGGACTGAACCGGGTAGTTGTGGCGTCCTGTTCGCCGAGACTCCACGAGAAGACATTTCAGGGCGCATGTCAGCGGGCAGGGCTGAATCCCTATATGTTTCAGATGGCATCTGTCCGTGAGCAGGTTTCATGGGTCACGGAAAACGAAGACGAGGCAACCCGTAAGGCAAAAACCTTAGTCGCAGCCGCCATCAACCGGGTGAATTATCACCACAGCCTTTCCACCCGTGAAGTCGGCGTTCATCCTGATATAATGATAGTCGGCGGCGGCATTGCCGGAATGCAGGCGGCGTTAGACATCGGCGCGTCCGGGCATACGGTTTATCTCGTGGAAAAGCAGACCACCATCGGCGGTCACATGCTTCAGTTTGACAAAACTTTTCCGACATTGGACTGCGCCGCGTGTATCGGAACGCCTAAAATGGTGGATGTTGCCCAAAATTCAAATATCAAACTTTTTTCTTACAGCGAAGTCAAAGAAGTTTCAGGATACATCGGCAACTACACTGTTACCGTCCGCCGAAAACCGAGATATGTGAAAGAAGGCGTGTGTACAGGCTGCGGCGAATGCACAAAGGTCTGTCCCGTGTCCGTGCCGAGCGAATGGGATGTAGGATTAGGCAAACGCAATGCCGTCTTCCGGGCTTTTCCTCAGGCAGTTCCCATCACCTTCTGCATTGACAAAAAAGACCGTGCGCCCTGCGTCAGCGCCTGTCCGGCAGGCGCGAATGTGCAGGGATATGTTCAGTTGATCAAAGAGGGAAAATATGAAGGCGCGCTGGCGATCATCATGCAGAAACTGCCGCTGCCGGGGGTTTTGGGAAGGGTTTGTCCTCATCCCTGCGAGAGTCAGTGCCGGAGACAGGAAGCAGATGAACCTGTCGCCATCAGAGATTTGAAGCGATTTGTCGCGGATCATGCGGACAAAAATTCGCTGCCGATTCCAAAAATTGAGGAAAAAGAACAGAAAGTTGCCGTCATCGGCTCAGGTCCCGCGGGCTTGACGGTCGCATATTATCTCAGGCTCAGGGGCTATCCGGTGACGATATTTGAAGCGCTTCCGAAGTTGGGCGGAATGCTTCGGGTGGGAATCCCCGATTACCGCCTTCCCCCGGATGTGCTGGACCGGGAAATTGACTACATTCTCAGTCTCGGCGTCCGAGCCGAAACCGGCGTCAGATTCGGAACGGACATCACGCTTGACGGACTGTCAGAACAAGGATTTGCCGCGGTGTTCCTGGGCGTCGGCGCGCATGACTCCCTGAAAATGGGCATTACCGGGGAAGATGACTCGCAGGGCGTCATAGACGCGGTGCGTTTTCTCCGTGAAGTCAATCTGAAGCAGTTTGAAACCGGAAAGTTCAAATTTGACAACGTGCTGGTCATCGGCGGCGGAAATGTCGCGATTGACGCGGCAAGAGTGGCAAAGCGGATATGCGCGGGGAAAGTGCAAATCGTTTATCGGCGCTCGGAACAGGAAATGCCCGCTTACGAAGAGGAAATTCACGGCGCAAAAGAAGAAGGCATTGTTTTTGCCTATCTCACTGCGCCGGTTCGGATTGTTGAGAAAAACGGAAAAGTGACGGGGCTTGAATGTCTCAGAACCGAACTGGGACCGCCGGACGCGGGCGGCCGCCGTTCTCCTGCGGCGATTAAGGGTTCGGAATTTGTCATTCCCTGCGATGCGGTTATTCCGGCAATCGGGCAGAAAACCGATGTCTCATGGGCCGCGCAGACTTCAGGTCTGAAGCTGTCCCGCAGAAATACGATTGAAGTGAATCCGCAGACCATGCAGACATCGCTTCCGAATGTCTTTGCCGGAGGAGATGCGGTTATCGGTCCCGCAACGGTGGTGGAGGCGGTTGCCGCGGGCCGCAAAGCCGCAGAGGGTATTCACTGCTATCTGCAAGGCATTTCCCCTGAGCAGAGAGATGGGAGTGAAAGCGAAATACATGACTGGAGAGAAATTCCGCAATCCGTCATTCAAAAGCCGAAAGCGAGAGAAATTTTGCCTCATCTGAAACCGGAGGCAAGAGCCGGGTCTTTTGCCGAAGCGGCAACGGGCTTCACGGAGGAACAGGCTCGGAACGAGGCGGAGCGATGTCTCAACTGCGGACTTTGCTGTGAGTGCATGGAATGCGTGAAAGTCTGCGAGGCAAAAGCAATAGATCATTCCATGAAAGCAGAGGAAATACAGGTCAAAGTCGGCAGCATCATTCTCGCCACAGGCTATGATGTGCTTGACCCCGCTCCGATGAAGCAGTACGGCTACGGCGTATATCCCAATGTCTTTACCAGCCTTGAGTTTGAACGCCTGAGCAATGCCACGGGACCCACCGGCGGCAAGATTATGATACGAGATAACAGGGGAGAATTTACACGCACACCGCAAAGCGTTGCCATTCTTCACTGCATCGGCTCCCGTGACGTGAATTATCACCAATACTGCTCCCGCGTCTGCTGTATGTACGCGCTCAAATACTCTCATCTCATCAAGGAAAAAGTCGGACACGGGACAAAGGTTTATGACTTCTACATTGACATGCGCTGTTTCGGCGAAGGCTATGAGGAATTTTATCGGCGCTGTCAGGAAGAAGGAACGGTGTTCATTCGGGGCAAAGCTGCGGAAATCACGGATCGGGCAATGACTCATGAAGAAAAAGGAAAACTCATTGTCATCGGTGAAGACACGCTGCTCGGAAAGCGGGTGCGGATTCCCGTGGATATGGTGGTTTTATGCGTCGCGATGCAGGCTCGTGAAGATGCGCCGGATGTGGGCAGAATTTTCGGCGTCAATCAGGGCGCGGACGGATTTTTTCTGGAAGAGCATCCCAAGCTGGCACCGATGAATACGGCTACGGACGGCGTTTTTATCGCCGGCGCGTGCCAGTCGCCGAAAGACATTCCCGATACGGTATCTCAGGCATCGGGAGCCGCGGTCAAAGCCCTTTCGCTCGCGACGCGGGGAAAAGTGCAGGTTCCCTCTGCGATTTCATGGATTGACCCTGATATTTGCGCGGGCTGTCAGACCTGCATCGGATTATGCCCCTACTCAGCCATTGAATTTGACGAGCGGAGAAAGGTTTCGGTTGTTAATGAAGCGGTCTGCAAGGGCTGCGGCAGTTGCGCGGGCTTCTGTCCCAGCGGCGCGGCGCAGGTGAGACATTTCATGGAAAAGCAGATATTCGCCGAACTCGACGGCATGATGGACGCGCTTCAAGCGGTGGGAATGTGAAAAATTTTATGGCGGGCATTTCATGCCCGCCCTACAATTCATAAATGTGATTTTAGTAGCAATTCATAAAAGGAGATTGAGACATAAAAATGGAAAAGATACTGATTGTCGGCTGCAAAAGAACAATGGATGATGTGTGCATTGCATGTTCAAGGTGCATGGTGGGATTCAACCGGAGAGAAGGCGAATTCAGCCGGTTACAAAGATCAGGAAGTAGAACTGCTCGGTATTCTGGGCTGCGGCGACTGCCCCGGTGCCGGGATTGTCACCCGATTGGCGCAGATCAATCTGTGGAATAAAACAATGGGAGAAAAACCCACCAAACTTCACATCGCGCCCTGCATTGTTGACCATTGTCCCCATAAAGAGACAATCATAAAGAAAATCAAAGCAAAAGCCGGTATAGAAGTGATTGAAGGCGCGCATCCCTACAAACCGGAAAATATTTTTGCTTAATTCTGTAAAATACGCCTTGATTCCGTAGGGACACGCCGGCGGCATGCCCCTACCGCGCATCACAAGTAAAAGGGAGGAAAACCATGACGGATTTTGAACCGACCATCATTGCGTTTGTGTGTAACTGGTGTACTTATACGGCTGCCGATCTGGCCGGTACTTCCAGATTGGGCTATCCTAAAAACGTGCGGCTGATCCGGGTGATGTGTACCGGCATGGTTGATCCTCAGTACGTGATCAAAGCCTTTCTGGAGGGCGCGGACGGCGTTATTGTCAGCGGCTGCCATCCCGGAGACTGCCATTATATCAACGGAAATTTCAAAGCGCGGCGCCGGATAAAACTGCTCAAAGAAATTCTTCCCAGATTCGGCTTTGAACCGGAGCGGCTCAGACTGACGTGGATCGGCGCGAGCGACGGTATTCAGTTTGCTGAAATCATGCGGAAATTAGTGGCTCAGGTGAGAGAACTGGGACCCAATGAAGCAAAAATGAAAATGGTGATATAGCGCAGAGGCGATTTAAATTTGCATTTGTTTAAATCGCTAAAATAACCATCCATAAACAAAGGAGATTAATATGGCTGAACTGCTTGTCTTTCACAGCGGAAACCCGAATTGAATGTCTTGCAAAAAAGCTATAGGTGTAGCCAAAGAGATGAAAGAGATATTCGGCGAAAAATTAGTCCTGAATATCTGGACAAATGACTCTGAACAGGCGCGGAAGTATGCTTTCATCAGCTCAACAAATGTCATGCTTGATGAGGAACTGATTCCTCTTGAAGTGTCAACAGACAGAAGCAAAATGAAAGATTTTCTTTCAAAAAAAATATCCTGATGAGGCATAAACATGAAAACGCTGTTTATTATCTCCACAGACGAGGGAGAAGCGATTTACAATGCGATGAGACTTGCCAATGTCGCTGTCAGAAAAGGAGATGAGGTAAGTGTCTTTATGCTGGGAAAGGGCGTGCTTTTTGAGCAGTCCGGCACGGAACAGTTTAATGTCATGGAGCAGATAAACCAGTTTAAAGGTGATTTTTATGTCTGAGGCGTCTGCATGAAATCCCACGGTCTGGAGGGATCAGGCGCTTGCCCCATGGCGTGGATGGATGACTTGTACGAACTGATAAAGGAATCTGATAAAGTTTTGAATTTTTAAATAATATGAGAGTTGACAACTTTTAAAAAGTTGTCAACTCTTCGAAACGCTTATAGCTGCCTGCTTTTAATGCGAAGATATGATGATTCGGAGACAAAGGGATGATGAAGTATCAGGATATTGTTGACGCTAAAGACTTGCTGAACCTGCCGGAGCGGGCATCTATGGAAGAAATTAAATCAAGTTACAGAAAACTCCTCAGCCAATGGCATCCGGATAGATGCAGTGAGGAAGATAGCGGCAAATGCAATGAGATGACGAAAAAAATAATTGAGGCATATAAAACTGTTATCATTTACTGCAATCAGTATAAATATTCATTTTCAAAAGAAGAAATTAAGAAATATTTGTCAGACGAAGACTGGTGGTTTGAAAGATTCGGCGATGACCCTGTGTGGGGAAACAGCAGCAAGCCGAAATAATAATAGACTTTATCGGAAATAAAAAAAGGTTTCTCGCAAAGGACGCGGAGAACGCAAAGGATACAGCGGCATCAGCAGACATGAGCAAAAGCAATGAGATATACTGACAGAATTTACCATAACACATATAGATTCAGGCAACTATGATTACTTTTGGACCGGTTCCCTCCCGAAGATTGGGGCGCAGTCTGGGGATCAACAACATTCCGCCGAAAGTCTGCTCCTATGCCTGTGTTTACTGCCAAGTAGGGGCTACGACAGAAATGACTCTCGAGCGCCGGGTTTTTTACTCGCCGGAAGAGGTTTTGGAAAGCGTTGAGGAAAAGCTCAAAGAAGCCCGAAAAGCCGGTGAACCGATAGACTTTCTAAGTTTTGTGCCGGATGGCGAGCCGACGCTGGATGTCAATCTGGGGCGGCATATTGCTTTGTTGCAGCCTCTGGGTTTCCCTATTGCAGTTATCAGCAACGCGTCTTTGATCCGCCGGGAGGATGTGCGACTGGAACTTGCCCAAGCTGATTGGGTCTCCCTGAAGGTTGACGCTGTAGCGGAGCCGATCTGGCGCAGAGTCAATCACCCTCACGGGAAATTATCTTTGCCTGCAATTCTTGAGGGATCGCTCGCGTTTGCCGAGATGTTCAGCGGAAAATTGGTCACCGAGACCATGCTTGTTGCGGATATAAATGACGGCGAAGCAGAATTGAACGCTGTTGCCGATTTTCTGGAGACCTTGAAACCGTCCGCAGCCTATATTTCTGTTCCCATCCGTCCGCCGGATAAAACATGGGTCAGATCGCCTGACGAAACACGGCTGATGCTTGCGTATCAGATTTTGGCAAAACGGGTGCGGGAGGTGGAATATCTCACCCGATATGAGGGGGAAGCGTTTGCCTCGCTCGGCAACACCGGCGAGGCATTGCTGGGTATCCTTGCAGTTCATCCGATGCGGGAAGATGCGGTGCGGGCTTTTCTCTCCCGGACCGGAGCGGCGTATGAATTGCTCATTCATCTTGTTGACAAAGGATTGGTGACAAGCGTCAATTATCAAGGAGAAAAATTTTATATCAGGCGCCGGATCAAACCGGCATGTTGAAAGCAATATTCCGGATTTACAGCAGCAGAAACACAAAGCGCAAAACAAGGGCAAAGCAGGGTATCAGAAAAGGAAAGAGATGCTTCTGCCCGGCAGCGGCACGGGTGAGAAACCTTGCCGTCGAATTTGTTTTAAAATTAAGCGGTAAGGGCATTCTTAAATCTGACCAAGACGTAATACTCACGGAGAAAAAAGATGGCGAAAACGGCACAGCTTGAGATAAAAACACAGAATATTTCGGAGACGTTGCGAGATTTTTTCCGTTCAATGCTTCAGAGGGGAGAAATCTCTGCAATTCTCGCGCCGCAGCGTTTATCGTTTTTGGGGGGAACGAAACAGGTCGTCATGCCTGCGCTGGTAAGCGATCCTGAGCGTTTAGACAGCGTTGATCCGCTCGCGCCGGTTTTTCCCATGAATGCGGCAAGGATTGTATCCCGGCTTACCCGCAGGCAGAGCGGCGGCAAAGTCGCTGTTGTCCTCCGTCCCTGCGAAATACGGGCTTTTGTGGAATTGGTGAAATTAAAACAGGGATATACTGAAGATATTTTCATCGTAGGCTTTGACTGCCCGGGCGCTTATAAAAATACAGATTACTTTTGTCTCCTTGAGCAGCAGGGAAAAGGATTGAGCGAAGCTTTCTGTCAGAATGTTTTTTCAGGCAAAGGCGCTGTCATGGGAGACAAAGACATTTCAGCAGCATGTAAAGCCTGCGAGCATCCGATTCCCGAAGGCGCGGATATTGCTGTCGGGCTTTTCGGCATGGATATAAAATCGCATCTGCTCATTCAGGCGCTGACGCCGAAAGGCGAAGAACTTTTTGCCAAACTCAAGCTTTCCGAGTCAGAAGAACCGCAGAAACGCCAATCAGCAATTGCCGAGATTGTCGCGGCGCGTACCGCGTACCGAGACAAAATGTTTGCTGAAACAGACGAAGCCGTCAGCAGCGTGGAAAAACTGACCGCATATCTCGCGAACTGCGTCAACTGCTACAACTGCCGGGTTGCCTGTCCGGTCTGCTACTGCAAGGAATGTGTTTTTGTCACAGATGTCTTCAATCATGAGCCTTCGCAATATCTGCAATGGGCGAGACGAAAAGGCATCGTTAAAATGCCCACCGACACGCTTTTTTATCACCTCACCCGGCTGGCACATATGAGTACCGCGTGTGTGGGATGCGGTCAATGCTCCAACGCTTGTCCGAATGACATTCCGGTGACGGAGTTGTTTCGCACGGTTGCCCATCGCACGCAGAAGGCATTTGACTACGAAGCAGGAAAAAGCACAAAAGACGCGCCGCCGCTTTCCGAATTTCGTGAACAGGAGTTCGCTGAAGTGGTGGGGATAAATTAGAACACGGTTTAGTTTCTCGCAAAGAACGCAAAGAAAAACTTTTTTATAAAAAAAATCAACCTTTGTTCCTTTGCGTGCTTTGCGCCTTTGCGAGAAACCTTTTGTGAAAAACCTTTTATTTTCGACAGACCCCTAACGAAGGAGTCAAATCCGATGAAAAGAAAAATCGGTACAGCATTGGTTGTCGGCGCCGGTATCAGCGGTATCCGCGCCGCGCTTGATCTGGCGGAATTCGGATACGGCGTGACCCTGACAGACCGCTCCCCGCATGTAGGGGGAATTCTCAGCCAATTGGACTATCAGTTTCCCACAGACCGTTGCGGTATGTGTAAAATGCTCCCGCTCGTGGATCGGGATGCCTCATCTCAGTATTGTCTCCGAAAGGGTCTTTTTCACGAAAATATTGAAATCCTTCTTTCTACGGAAATTGTTTCTGTTGAGGGCGAACCCGGGCATTTCAAGGTCATGCTCCGAGAAAAACCCGGGTGGATTGATCCTGAACGGTGCGTGGGCTGCGGCGAATGTCTCAAGGTCTGTCCTGTGGAAGTTCCGGATGAATTCAACGAAGGTCTCTCATCACGGAAAGCCGTTTATCTCCCTGTTCCTCACACGATTCCGAATGTCTATATTATTGATATGGCTGCCTGCACGCGCTGCGGCGAGTGTGAAAAAGTCTGTCCGACAAACGCAATCCGTTTGTCTCAGCAGGAGCGTAAAAAATTTCGGATTCTGGTGGTGGATGATGAACTCATTGTCCGGGATTCGCTCAAAGAATGGCTTGAAGATGAAGAATTTACAGCAGAGATGGCAGGGTCCGGGGCTGAGGCATTGGAACAGCTTTCAAAGCAGTCCTACCAGTTGATGCTGTTGGATATAAAAATGCCCGGCATGGACGGTGTGGAAGTTTTGAAAAAAGCGAAAGAACTTCTTCCCGAACTGAATGTGGTGATGATGACGGCTTATGCAACCGTGGAAACTGCTGTGGAGGCAATGAAAATCGGCGCGATGGATTATCTCATCAAACCCTTTGATCCGGATACGCTGATTCCCAAAATCATCCGCATCTACCAAGCCCTTGAAGCTGTCAAAGGCAGAGAGTTGGAAGTCGGCGCAGTTGTGCTTTGCGGCGGCGTCTCATATTATAATCCTGCTGATGGAAAAAATACCTACGGCTACCGCGTTTATCCAAACGTGGTCACAAGCCTTGAATTTGAAAGAATTTTCAGCGGCACGGGTCCCTGCGAGGGGCGGTTCGTCCGTCCTTCAGACGGCAAAGCGATTCGCAAAATTGCATGGATTCAGTGCGTCGGCTCACGGGATTTGCAGGCTGATGCGGATTTCTGTTCCAATGTCTGTTGCATGTATGCGATCAAAGAAAGTCTCATTGCCAAAGAGAAGACAAACGGAGAAGCTGAAACAACGATTCTCTACATGGACATGCGGACTTTCGGAAAATCTTATCAGCGTTATCGGGACCGGGCGGAAACAGAACACGGCGTCCGTTTTCAGCGCGCACGGGCGCATTCTGTGCAGTCAGATGAGCAAAACAATCCCGTAATCCGTTATATGACGCACAACGGCGAGATTCATGAAGAGACATTTGATATAGTCGTTCTTGCCACAGGTCAGAGACCCGCAGCCGGAACAAAAGAACTCGCTGAGATGCTGGATATTCCCTTAAATCATTGGGGATTTATTCAGACAGAAGCCTTTTCAATGACTCGTACAGCACGGAACGGCCTCGTGATCGGCGGCGGATTTTCCGGGCTGAAAGACATCAGCGAATCGGTGACGCAGGCGAGCGCCGCGGCTTTGACAGCTTCCCGTGTGATACATTCCGCGGGCGGAAGTTTGATACCCGAACCCTCCTCCTCCGCTCAGGAAATTCGGGATGTCACACGGGAACTCCCCCAAATTTCAGTCGCGGTTTGCACCTGCGGTGAAAAGCTTTCAATTGACAGAGAGCAGCTTGTCCGGGAACTGAAATATGATCCGGCGGTGGATCAGGTAGTATTTCTTGAACAAATCTGCACGGCTCAGGGCTGGGAAAGTCTCATCAGCCTTATGGAAAAAAGCAAAGCAAATCGTCTGCTTGTGGGCGCATGTCTCCCATATATCTTCAGCCGGAAATTCCGGGAAATCGCAGAGCGTATCGGGCTGAATCCCGCACTCATGGAAGCGGCGGATGTCATGGGGTCAGAGGTCAGAGGTCAGAGGGGAATATCTCACCCCGAACCCCGCACCTCTTACCTCTTACCCCTTTTGACCGCTATCGCCAAACTCAAATGTGCAGACCCCTATCCTGTTGCAACGATTCCGATTTTTCAGCAGGCATTGGTTGTAGGCGGAGGTATTGCGGGAATGACTGCCGCGCTTGCCATCGCGGATCACGGTTTTCAGGTTGTTCTCGTGGAAAAAGAAGCGCGGTTGGGCGGGAATCTGAACTGGCTGCGAAAAACGCTGGAAGGCTATGAGACAAAAGCGCTTGCAGATGAGATTGTCTCCAAAGCGGAAAAACATCCGCTGATTCAAGTTCATACACAGACAAAAGTGATCGGCGCATTCGGTGAGGTCGGGCGTTTTCACACTTCGCTTGAAGACCATGAGGGAAATGCTCATACACTGGAACACGGCGTCGTCATTCTTGCTGTCGGCGGAACAGAAGCTAAGACTACATCTTATGCTTACGACGCGAGTGAAGCCATTGTCACCCAAAAGGAGTTGGAACAGAAACTTGCCGACAACACGATTGATGCGGCTCGCTTAAATTCAGTCGTGATGATTCAGTGCGTGGATTCCAGAGAAGAACCCCGAAATTACTGCTCTCGCGTCTGCTGTGCGTCTGCATTGAAACACGCGCTTTATCTCAAGGAGAAAAACCCCGATATTTCGGTCTATGTGCTGTATCGGGACATGATGAGCTACGGCTTTGCTGAGACATACTACACGCAGGCACGAAAAGCAGGCGTCATTTTCATTCAATACGATAAGGAGAAAAAGCCGCTTGTGACCGTTTCAGACGGCGTTGTACGGGTGACAACGACGGACCCGATTCTCGGACGGGAAGTTGAGATAGAGAGCGATCTGCTCGTGCTTGCCACAGGCATCATTCCCAATCTTTCAAAAGAACTGGCTGTCACATTCGGTGCAGACACAGATTCGGACGGCTTTTTCCGGGAGGCGGAATCCAAATGGCGGCCCGTAGATTGTCTCAAAGAAGGAATTTTTGCCTGCGGTCTGTTCCACTCCCCGCGTTCTCTGAGTGAATCGGTTGCCAGTGCTGAAGCGGCGGCGCAGCGTGCGTTGCGGATCCTTTGCCGCAAGACATTGCCTGCCGGAAAAGCTGTGGCAAAAGTTCGTCACAGTCTGTGTTCTCTGTGTGAGCGGTGTATCCCGGCATGTCCTTACGGCGCCCGCGTCCTTGACTTGGAATCGGAGCAGGTCAGAGTCAATCCGGTGATGTGTCAGGGCTGCGGCTCATGTGCGACTGTCTGCCCCAACGGCGCCTCGATTGTTGAGGGATTTCAGAAGCAGCAAATGTTGGATGTGATTGATGCGGCTGTCAGTTTTTAGCAATTTTATTTCTCGCAAAGCCCGCAAAGGGCGCAAAGAATTTCTTTGTAAAAAAGCTTTTCTCCTTTGCGCTCTCTGCGTGCTTTGCGAGAGACATTAAGGAATTTTCACAATGAAGCGATTAGAACATACTGACGATGTGCTTGCGCCGATTCGGGAAAAAATACAGGCATGTATTCAGTGCGGCACCTGTACCGGCTCGTGTCCCAACGAGTTTGCTATGGACTTTACGCCCCGTCATTTGTGGCGGATGGTACTGATGGGAGAAAAAGACGCCATATTTCAAAGCAAAACTTTTATGCTCTGTTCGACCTGCTATTACTGCACGCTGAGATGTCCCCGGGGGCTGCCTCTCACCGACATGATGGGGGCATTGAAACAGATCGCCGCGAGAGAAAATTCGGCAAAACATAAGCAAAGCATTCTGTTTTACAAAAGTTTTATGGAAAGCGTGCGCCGTCACGGCAGGGTTCGGGAATCAGAGTTTATGACCCTGTATTTCCTTGCCATGAAAAATCCCTTTCTCCCGTTCCGATTTGCGCTCTTGGGAATGAAGCTGATGGCAAAGGGAAAAGTTTCTGTTCAGATTCCTTCAGGACAGACCGAGGGGAATTTAGATGCAATATTCCGAAAAGTAAAAGAGCTTGAAGGACTCAGAGATTAGCCACGAATGAACACGGATGTCTTCACGAACTGAAGGACACGAATGTATGTTTATTTGAGAGGGCTGGGAGTTTTTTTTAATAACACTGATAAGATATATTATTTCAAGTTAAACCCTCCTGTCATTTCGAGCGAAGCGAGAAATCTTTCCGTTCGGAAGCGTAAGGATTTCTCCTCACTTCGTTCGTCGAAATGACAGATCGGTGAGAAAAATTCCTGATTCCTCATAAAAATAAAATTCGTGTTTCTTCATTCGTGGAAAAATTCGTGGTTATTCGTGGTTAAAAAAAATAACTCCCGGAGGAAAGACCAATGAAATATCTCTACTACCCCGGCTGCTCATTGGAAGGGACTGCCGCCGAATATCACCATGCCACACAGGCATTCATGCAGGCTGTCGGCGCGGAACTGACGGAACTGACAGACTGGATATGCTGCGGCGCCAGCGCGGCAGAATCAACCAGCTATCTGCTTTCTCTCGCGCTTCCCGCGATAAACCTTGCCATTGCCGAGAACACAGACAAAAATAAAGACCTCTTAGTGCCGTGCAGCGCGTGCTATCTGAATCTGAAAAGAGCTGAAGATAAAATCCGAAATGACTCATCTCTTTCAGAAAAAATCAATATGATTCTCGCTGAAAAAAATCTCAAAGTGAAAGGTCAGACACGGGTGCGTCACCTGTTAGATGTGATTGTGAGTGACATCGGACACAAAACTATCCGAAATATGATGAAAAAACCGCTTGCCGGTATGTCTGTTGCGCTTTATTACGGCTGTCAGTGTCTTCGTCCTTATGCGGTGTTTGACGATCCGGAAAAGCCCCGCTCAATGGAGCCGCTCATTGAGGCGACGGGCGCGTCCGTGCATTCGTGGGACATGGGCGGAAAATGCTGCGGCGCATCGCACATCAACACCAAACCGGAGACTGCGCTGCAATTGGTCAGTGAGATATTGAAACAGGCCAAAGGCGCGGATGCGGTTGTCACGGTCTGTCCCATGTGCCAGATGAATCTGGAGGCATATCAGCGAAAGATTTCCTCCCTGTGCAACGAAGACCTGAAAATCACAATTCTCTACCTTCCCCAACTGCTGGGACTTGCGCTCGGCATCTCGGAAAAAGAACTGCGGCTTGATCTGAATCTTTCTGTTACCGACATCTTTCGGAAAAACTGGTGTTGAGCCTCAGAAATAACCTGTTAAAATTTTTGTAATTTTTCAGAAACTAAGTTTTTTTTAAAAAACTTAGTTTCTCGTGTCCTGAGGCGCTGACAGAAAGATATATACAAAGGGTTGAATTTATGCTAAAAGACATTGTAAAAAGTTTTCGTCACAGTCTGATTCCGAAACTGATTTTTCTGGTGGGAATCATTCTGCTGATTTTTATTGCCACATGGGCATATTTCAATCTCAAGTACAAAGAGAAAATCATGGAGCATATCATGGCAGGCATTGACAGACTGAGCAATACCATCAAACTCGGCACGCATTATGCCATGATGCTCAACTCAAGGGACGATATTACTCAGATTATCAACAACATCGCCAAACAGAAAGAAATCGAAAATATAAGAATTTACAATAAAGAAGGGCAGATAAAATTTTCAAACAGACCTTCGGAAGTGGAGCAGTTTACGAATATCAAAGCGGAAGCCTGTGATATTTGTCACAGAACAGACCCGCCGTTGTCCGAATTAAGTCTGGAAAAAAGAAGACGGATATTTTTTTCTTCCCAAGGCTACCGACTGCTCGGCATTATCAGTCCCATCTATAATGAACCGAGCTGCGCCACAGATGCCTGTCATGTGCATCCCGGCGGTAAAAAAATTCTGGGCGCATTGGATATGGTGGTTTCCCTTGAACAGACAGACAGAGACATTCTGCATTTTGAAAGATGGATTGTCGCCCTGATGGTTGTCGTATTTGTCTCAATATCCGGGATTATTTTTATCGTGATGTTCAAATTTGTGAGACAGCCTATCACAAAGCTGATTGAAGGCACGCGGCGCATTGCAAAGGGAGACTACTTCACCAAAGTTGATATTGAGGGTAAAGAAGACGAGATGGGGCAGTTGGCGGATGCCATCAATCTGATGGGCAAGGAAATCGGAGAAAAACAGGTTGAACTGAATAAGCAGAAAGAGGAATACCGGCAACTGTTTGAAGTCGTTCCCTGCTATATTACAGTTCAGGACAGAGACTATACGCTGATTAAGTATAACTGCCAGTTTGCTCGGAAATTCAAGCCCAAACCGGGTGACAAATGCTTTTATGCCTACAAAGGGCTGAATGAAAAATGTGAGAACTGTCCGGTAGAAAAAACCTTTGAAAACGGAAAGTTGAATTACAGCGAAGAAAGCGGATACAATAAAAACGGGAAAATTGTACACTGGATGGTGGTAGCATCTCCGATACGGGACGCAGAGGGAAATATTGTTGCAGCAATGGAGATGGG
Organism: Desulfatirhabdium butyrativorans; assembly: GCA_022736535.1. Lineage (GTDB taxonomy): Bacteria > Desulfobacterota > Desulfobacteria > Desulfobacterales > JAIFKL01 > JAIFKL01. The sequence continues at coordinate 18,232 of DZCT01000020.1, forward strand.
GCTTGACATTACTCGCAGAAAGATGCTTGAAGAGGAATTGGAAAAATCGGAAAAGAAATATCATGCCATTTTCAGCAACATACCGAATCCGGTGTTTGTCTTGGATGTTCATACGCTGAAGATACTTGACTGCAATGAAAGCGTCAAAAATATTTACGGCTATGACAAATATGAGATTATAAATGAGCTTTTTTCGGATTTGTTCAAGCCGGAAGAAAGAGATCACTATGCTTTTAAAATCATGACATCACCTTCTCTGATCCGTGTAACGCATCTGCATAAAAACGGAAAAAAACTTTTTGTCAATATCAGAATTTCACCTTCCGAATACGGAGGGCAAAAGGTATTTCTGGTAACTTCAAGTGATATTACCAAGCGCCTCGAAGCTGAACAGCAACTGATACAGGCAAGCAAAATGGCGACGCTGGGCGAAATGGCAACCGGCGTGGCGCATGAATTGAATCAGCCCCTTTCGGTCATCAAAACCGCCAGCAGCTTTTTTATGAAAAAGATAAGGCGGAATGAAAAAATCAAAGATGAAATTCTGCTGACAATGGCTTCGGAAATAGACAGTCATGTGGACCGCGCCACGAAAATTATCAATCACATGAGAGAGTTCGGTCGGAAATCGGACATGGAACTTGAAAAGGTGCAAATAAACGAAGTCGTGCAAAGGGCTTTTGAAATCTTCAGCCAGCAGTTGAAATTAAGAGGCATAGAAGCGGTATGGGAACTTGAAGAAAATCTGCCCCTTGTCACCGCAGACCCCGGACGCATGGAGCAGGTATTCATCAATCTCCTTATCAATGCCAGAGACGCCATTGAAGACCGATGGGAGATGTTTGCAAAAACGAATGAAAACAATTCGATGCAGGAATGGACAAAACGGATTTACCTCAGAACCCGCTCTGAAAACCGGGAAATTGCCATTGAAGTGGAAGACACGGGAAAAGGCATTCCGCCGGAGATTTTGGACAAAATATTTGAGCCTTTTTTCACTACAAAAGAAGTGGGCAAAGGAACAGGACTCGGACTTTCCATCAGTTACGGCATTGTCAAAGACTGCGGCGGCGTCATAACCGCTTCTTCAGAAAAAGGAAAAGGAGCGTGTTTTACCATACGGTTTCCGGCATCTGACCAAATGTCTGAACCCTGATTATAAGGATTTACAGGATTAGCAGGATTTTATTCGTGTTTTTTTAATTCTTAATTCGTGTTTTTTAATTCGTGGTTAAATTTGTGTTCATTCGTGGCAGAAATAAAAAATCTGTGTTCATCCGTGGCTAATAATGACAAACGACATATACATAAAATACAGCCAGATCGGAGAAATTTTCGACTGCCTTTCGCTGGGCGTGATTGTCTTGGACAAAGATCGCAGAATTGCTTCAATCAACCGCTCCGCCGAATTGCTCACAGGACATAAGGCTTCTGAACTTATCGGAAAATACTGCTATGATATTTTTTCGGATTATCTCTGCGGCGGAAAATGCAAGTTTCTTGAAAACCCGGATAGCGACAAAGCAATTGTCTCCGACATTGAGATCACGGATCAGATCAATGAGAAATACAGCATCACGAAAATAGAAGCTCCGATTTTCGGTATAGACAAACAACTGTGCGGTTGTATTGTGGCATTTCAGGATCACTCGGTGTTCAAAGAACTGATCCGGCGCATCCGCTACGACGATCTCAGACTGAAACTCATATTGGACAATCTTGACATCGGCGTGCTGACGGTTGACCGTAGCAATCATGTCTCATTTTTCAATACGATGGCAGAAAGCATTACGGGCTTTTCCCGCTCCGAAGTTCTCGGCTTATGCTGCGGAACGGTTTTCGGAAAAGATTTCTGCAAAGATATTTCAGAGTTGCAGAAATCTGTCACAGAAGGGCAGACATGTTCGGACAAAGAAGGAAAAATTCTCACCCGAAGCGGTCACACCATTCCCATTCGGGCGAATTATATGACGCTTAAAAATGAGGAAGGATATATTGTCGGCGGTCTGGCGACGCTTTCCGATCTCTCCCTGAAATATCAGTTTGACAGCGTGATAAATGAACGCTACACCTTTTACGACATGGTGGGCAAAGACCCGTCAATTCAGCGAATATTTGAAATTGTTCCGATCATTGCCGCAACTGACGTCACCATATTGATAGAAGGTCCCACCGGCACCGGAAAAGACCTTTTAGCAAAAATTATTCACCATGCAGGTCCGAGAGCAAAAAAGCCGATGGTAAAGGTCAACTGCGCGGCTTTGCCCGACAATCTGCTTGAATCTGAGATGTTCGGATATGCCAAAGGCGCGTTTACCGGCGCGGACAGAGACAAACCCGGGCGCTTTCAGGAAGCAGACGGCGGCACTATTTTTCTGGATGAAATCGGAGATATTCCGCTCTCGCTTCAGGCGAAACTGTTGCGGGTGCTGGAGGATAAAGAATTTTATCCGCTGGGGAGCAGAAAAACCACAACGGTGGATGTCCGCATTATTTCCGCAACTAACCGGAATCTTGAAAAACTGATCCGGGAGAAGCGTTTCCGGGAAGACCTTTTTTACCGGCTCAATGTGATGTGCCTTGAACTGCCGCCCCTGAAAGAAAGGAAAAGCGATGTTCCGCTGCTGATTTCTCACATTAATAAACGTCTCTGTGCTACTAAAGGCATGAAAGAGAAAAAAATATCCGAAGATGCGATGGGTCTGCTTTTAAATTATGACTACCCGGGAAACATCAGAGAGCTTGAAAATATTCTGGAACACGCCCTGATTATCTGTCAGGGACCGCTCATCGAGCAGAGACATTTTCCCGTTTCGCTGCTGAAAACAGCGGCGTTTCGCAGCGTCGGTGAAGATAAGTCATCTGAACTGCCGAATATGAACAGAGAAGATGAATCCGGCGAAAGACATGCCATTGTTGCCGTACTGAAAAGACACAAAGGAAACAAGAGCCGTGCCGCCCGTTCTATGGGCATTGACCGTTCAACTTTGTGGCGTAAGATGAAGAAATTGGGAATCAATTAATATGATGTGCAATTTTTTTAACCGCAAAGGACGCAAAGAAGGCACAAAGGTCGCAAAGCTTTGCGAACCTTGTGAAACCTTTGCGCCCTTTGCGGTTAAAAAAAAATTGCACACAGCGTCAATTAGCTAAAAGA
>DZCT01000399.1 GCA_022736535.1 Desulfatirhabdium butyrativorans
CATACGCGCCCGTGTTGATATGATTTATCGTGCGGCTCAGGCGTTTGATGCCTTTGATTCCCATCACGCCGATGATCACGGCGACGATAATAATCAGCGAATATCTGAAAATTCTGCCGAGAATTTCGGAGGTTATTTTGAACATAAATTTTACTCCTTATTATTTTTTTGCCACGAATGAACACGGATTTTTAAACACGAATGAAACACAAATTTATTGACCTCGTTCCCACGCTCCGCGTGGGAACGAGACACATATCTTCATTAGTGTTGCATTCGTGCAAAAATTCGTGTTCATTCGTGGTAAAAAAATAAATCAAAAAAATTTCTTTACCTGTCCTACCGCCAGCAGATACAGCATTGCAGACGGCTCGTTCAGTTCCAGAAATTCGGCTGCCTCTTTGTCATAAAATGCCCCGATGCCGCAACAGCCGAGACCCATTGCCGTTGCTCCGAGATAAATTCTCTGCCCTGATCCGCCTGCTCTGAGCATGGCATGACGATAGCCCCGTGCGCCCTGATGCTTTTCCAGAATTTGCAGGTTTGTGACAAAGAAAAAATGAAGCGCAGCATGCGCCAGCCATTCCTGATCCAAACAGATATGCGCCATTTTTTCCATAAAAAATCCTGATTTGACCAAAGCCGCGGAAGCGTCACGGCGGTTCAGCAAATAATACCCCGGTTCAACCCCTTCAATATTTTCCGTCAGAAAACCGATACATACAGCATTTTTATCCCCAACATCATCCGCGCCTCCTTCACACAGTATTTTTATCAATGACTGATAATATGCTTTCGGAAGCGATTTTCTTACAAAATTTCTTAAAGAACGCCGCATGATCGCGGCTTCTGCATAATTCATTTTTTCCGGAAATGTTTCAGGTTTCGGGATATTCTGCCACGAAATCGGGCGGGGACAGATATTTGTGAGCATGTCCGGCAGCGGGTTGGCAGACGCAGTGAGACGGGATGTTTTCTCATGAATTTCCGTCAACGCGGGATAATGAATTTCCTTTTGCGATGTCCGGCTCGCTTCACGGAAAGCCTCAGGCAATGTCTCAATTTCGGACAGACGACTTGTCTCAGATGCGCTTTCCATGCCCGGCACATCTATTATTGCCAGACAGACTTCTTTTTGGGGATCAAGTCCCAGAAAATGATTTGCCTCCCGGTCCTCAAAATCGTCATTCGCCCGAAAAGGCAGTCCGAGCGATTTCAGCGTCAGAACAAGATTTTCAACCAGATGTCCCGCATCTAAAAGATGGTAGCGATAGGAACGCTCCCGATATTTCCACGCGCTTCGGAAAAAAACAGCCGTCACGAAAAAACGCAGCGCACAGCCTTTTTCCAGAAAATTTCCCGGACGAAGCCGCTCCAGCGCATGTTTTGAGACAGCGTAGTGATAAAGCCCCGGTTGCAGATTCTGTTCGGAAGATTCAGACGCGTTGCGGTTCGCCATATAAAGCTCGCAGGGATAAAGTCCGCCTGCCGAAGGCACGCTGCGGTGAAAAAATTCTCCGCCCGGATAACGGCTTTTGAGAGTGATGCTGTAAGCCAGCGCAAAAATACGGCTGATCTCTTCCAATGAGATGCTTTCAGGGCGGATGTCAGTATCCGCTTTTCCGATGATCTGAAAAAATGTCTCATTCGGCATGGGAACGTCGAGAGACAGCATCACCTTTTCCGTGCGAGGATATTCTTTATAAATATCAGGCTGATTTGCCCAATCGAGAAGATGTCCGCTCAATTTGCGGCGCTCATAGCCGGTATGCAGATGATATTCCCTGCCTGATGAAATCATGGCAAAATCTCCTTGTGTGAAATTTTCCCTCATGTCCTTGGGAACTGTGCTGTGAAAACAAATTTGCTTGCAACAATGATCGGAATGAAAATTACGAGTTACGCACCTGACCTCGTTCCCACGCTCCGCGTGGGAATGTCCTGAGGCCCTTTCACGGAGGGACGCGGAGCGTCCGGGCTGCATTCCCACGCGGAGCGTGGGAACGAGAAACCGCAACTGCGTAACTCGTAGAAAATATCATAAGGTTATAATTACATCAAGTCTTTCTGCAACTCATCCGGAACCGCTATGGCGCAATCTGCCTGAAATATCTTGAAGTTATCAAAAAAGCTTGACAATTTGATCGGGCTATATTAAAAATATTGATAATTTTATGAATCAGATATTTATAGGAGTTACGCAGTTGCGGTTCCGCGTGGGAACGTCCCCGCCCGGCGTCCGCTCCCCGAATGCGCTTCTGCCCCGGGAGCGGACGCGGAGCGTCCGGGCTGCATTCCCACGCGGGCGTGGGAACTGACAACTCTGCCCTTGAGGGGGGCGAATGGGAGAACTACGATATTATATGACAATAGAATCAACAATCATCGAAATGGCAAAAGCTGCAAAGAAAGCGGCGGTGGCAATGGCGCGCTGTCCCTCGGACAGAAAAAACGAAGTTCTGCTCAACATCGCGGAAAAACTTGAAGCAGACGCGGCGCATATCAAGGCTGAAAATGCGAAAGATATTGTGTTTGCAAGGGAAAAAGGTCTTTCCAATGCCATGATTGACCGGCTGACCATCAAAGACGCCACCATCGCGTCCATGGCGCAGGGACTCCGGGAAGTGGCGCAGTTGGAAGACCCGCTGGGCGCGATTGTCAAAACGTGGCGCAGACCCAACGGCTTGGAAGTTTCCCGGATGCGGATACCGCTGGGCGTTATCGGCATCATTTACGAATCCCGCCCCAATGTCACGGTTGATGCGGCAGGGCTTTGTTTCAAAGCCGGAAACGCCGTGATTCTCCGGGGCGGTTCGGAGGCGTTAAATTCCAATCAGGCGTTGGCAGGTATTATCAGCGCGGCGCTGAAGGAAACCGGCTTGCCGGAAAAAGCAGTTCAGGTGGTGCCGATGCGGGAGCGGGAAGCCGTCAACGTGCTTCTGAGACAGGAAGAATCTATTGATCTGATTATTCCCCGTGGCGGAGAAAGTCTGATCCGTTTTGTGGTGGAAAATTCCAAAATACCGGTTTTAAAGCATTATAAAGGCGTGTGTCATGTTTATGTGGATGACGGCGCAGACATTGAAATGGCAAAAGAAATCTGCCTGAATGCAAAAGTCCAGCGTCCGGGCGTGTGCAATGCAATGGAAACGCTGTTGGTTCACAAGCTCATTGCATGGGATTTTCTGCCGGAAATGGGAAAACGCTTTGCGGACGCAAGAGTGGAAATTCGGGGATGTCCCGAAACCTGTCATATTTTATCAAATGCCAAAGAGGCGACAGAAGCGGACTGGGCTGCGGAATATCTTGATCTGATTCTGGCGGTGAAGGTCGTGAACAACATGGACGAAGCCATCAGACACATTCAGACTTACGGCTCGGATCATACGGAGGCGATTGTCACGTCGGATTACGAGCGCGCCAGACGCTTTGTCCGGGAAGTGGATTCTTCGGTGGTGCTGGTGAACGCCTCGACACGCTTCAATGACGGGGGACAGCTCGGCTTGGGCGCGGAAATCGGCATCAGCACGTCAAAACTTCACGCCTTCGGTCCCATGGGTGTGGAAGAACTCACCACGACAAAATTCGTGGTTTTCGGGGACGGGCAGGTTCGGAGTTAGTGCGGGATTGCTTGTACTTTGTAGGGTGGGCATGTCAATGCCCACCTGCTGCTTATATTTTCAGGAGCTAAAAAATGGTCGCTATTATGGAAAAAGTTTTTAAAAAAGTATCAGAATTTTCTGAAAAAGAACAGGAAATACTGGGACATTATTGGATAAAGGAAATCAATCATCCCGATTTCATAGAAAGAATTAAAGATGAAATGAAATGGGATAAATCATTTTCAGAGTCTCAGGATGTCCTTGAAATGATGGCAGACAAAGCCCTTAAAGAAGTTAGGGAGGCATGTCAATGCCCACCTGTTGCTGTCATTTCGAGCGAAGCGAGAAATCTTCTGAAAATAAAAGCAGCATGAATTTTGCTGAAGCGGCTGATATGCCGTTTTGCATCTCAGCCGGAAAAAAACTGCTTACTCACTGATTATACACTGAAAAATAGAGGTTATTTATGAAAGAAAAAATGAGCAGGTGGGGGATAGGTCCTATTTTTGTCTCTCTGTCAGTCGGCTATGGAATGCTGATGTTTGCAATAAGCTGCTATTTCCAGCCGTTCTTCCGCATAGAGTTCGTGCCGAACCGGCTTATGTCTGTTCTTGGAATTTCTATGATAGTGATCGGAGTGCCGTTTTTTATAATTTCGGTGAAAACAGTTATGCGTGCATATAATGCTGAAAAGCTTGTCACAGACGGAATTTTCAGATGCTGCCGCCATCCGCTGTATGCGTCATGGGTGGTTTTTATTGTTCCCGGTATCGTTCTCTTAGTAAACACCTGGATCGGACTGACAACGCCGATATTCATGTACTTCATATTGCGTAAATTAGTCAAAAAAGAGGAGATATATTTAGAATCAGTATTCGGTTCTGAATATCTTGATTATAAAAGAAAAGTGCCTTGCATATTCCCTTACGGGCTGATGAAACAAAAGCGATAACAATCTCTTCCGGCGGAGCGCAAAAAGTCACGCCGGCTGAAGCATAAGTATTGACGGATAATAGACTTTTTCGGAAATAAAAAAAAGGCTCTCGCAAAGCACGCAGAGAGCGCAAAGGAAGAAAGATTTCTCGCTGCGCTCGAAATGACATTCCGGACGCCCGAAATGACATTCCGACAGCTTTGCG
>DZCT01000762.1 GCA_022736535.1 Desulfatirhabdium butyrativorans
GCCCTCACCGGGTGCTGTATTTCTGGCACTATATGGGAAACCGTTTCCTCACATTCCTCTCGAATATGTTCACAGACCTGAACATGAGCGATATGGAAACATGCTACAAGGTTTTTCGGAGAGAAGTCATTCAAAGGGTCACAATTGAGGAGGAGCGTTTCGGTTTTGAGCCTGAAATCGTTGCCAAAGTCGCCCGCATGAATCTCCGCATTTTTGAAATGGGAATTTCCTACCACGGGCGGACCTACGAGGAAGGAAAAAAAATCGGCGTGAAAGACGGTTTCAGAGCCTTGTACTGCATCTTTCGCTATAATGCTCCGAATGCGCCCCTTCCCATTCAGTTCGTCATGTATCTGTTTGTCGGCGGACTGGCGGCTGTTCTCAATCTCTTTATTTTTATGGCAATGTTTTCAGGCGGCATGAGCATCGGTGTTTCTGCGCCCGCGGCTTTTATTATTGCTGCTCTTCTCAATTATGCGATGTGCATATTTCTTTTGTTCAGACACCGTGCAAAACGCCATCCGGCAGCAGAAACCCTCATCTACATGCTGGCAGTGGGAATTGTCTGCTTTCTTGACCTTGAGATTACGAAATATATGCTGGCGTGGGAATTTTCTCCGGCTTTCTCAAAAATGACAGCCACGGCTCTGACGCTGATATTCAATTTCATGGGCAGACGTTTTTTTGTGTTTCCGCCGCCTGAGACGGATGAGTGAGGGGTGAGAGCCCCGAACCCCTTAACCGCTTACCCCGAAAAACATCCGTTCAGATTTTCCAATTCTTTCAGAGAGATTTCGACGACTGCCGCATTTCCGATGCCCTTGAGCAACACAAAACGGATTTTGTCTTTTTCCCGCTTTTTGTCTTTGCCCAAAGCCTCGATCACTCTGTGTCTGTCTGCGGGAATTTCTGCGGGAAGTCCGGCAGTTTTCAGCAGGCTGACTATCCGCTCCGCATCTGCGGCCCGGAGCAGTCCTTTTCTGACAGAAAGCTCCGACGCTAAGACCATGCCCGCGCTCACCGCTTCGCCGTGGGAAACGCCTGCGGTTTTCTCAAGCGCGTGGCCGAAGGTGTGACCGA
>DZCT01000400.1 GCA_022736535.1 Desulfatirhabdium butyrativorans
GGGGTTCGCAGGCTCCCCCCAACCTACATTTTTCCCTTAACTTAATGGCATTGAGGGTTACGCCCCCGCCGCCGGGTTGAGAAAGTGAAACTCACAGTTCAGGTAAGTATATGATCCGTCTCGAAAATCAGCTTCATCTGCAAAATCAGCCGGCAGCGGGCGCGCTCTGTGTGCTGGGATCGTCGCTGCTGTTTGCGATAATGGGCGCACTGGTCAAAGAGGCTTCCGCTTCTTTGGGGAATGATACGATTGTTTTCTTTCGCAATTTTTACGCGCTGATCTTTATTTTGCCCCTGATTTTTTACCGTTCCTCCGGCGGCGTAAAAACAAAAATTTTTCGCCTGCATCTGCTGCGCTCCTGCGCGGGGCTTGGGGCAATGTATTGTTTTTTTTATGCCATCAGCCAGATGCACTTGGCGGAAGCCGTGCTGCTTTCCTTTACCGCGCCCCTGTTTATTCCGATGATTGCATATTTCTGGCTGGGAGAATCAGTGTCTTATCGGGTGACAGGCTCAATTTTTATCGGATTTCTCGGCGTGCTGCTGATTATCAAACCCGGAACAGGTTTGTTTCAGCCTGTCGCGTTTCTGGGATTGGCGTCCGGAATATTTGTGGCTACGGCAATGGTCACGATTCGGCGCATGTCCGCCTCCGAACCGCCGGCCCGCATTGTTTTTTATTTCAGCTTTCTGGCAACACTGTTTTCAGGCATTCCCATGCTCCGGTCCCCGCAGTTTCCCCGGGGTGAAACCGGCTGGGTGCTGGTTTTCATGGGGCTGACAGCCGTGGGCGGACAGATATTGGTGACAAAAGGATACAGCCTCGGCGCCGCCGCGCAGGTGGGACCTTTCGGTTACGGCGTTGTGATCTTTTCCGCAATTATCGCAAGGATTTTCTGGGGAGAAAGCCTTGATTTGCTGACATGCGCCGGCGCGTTTCTGATCTGCATCGCGGGAATCCTTACCGCTTACCGATCCGGCGCGTAAACAACGTGAGGTAATATCATAGAATTTCTGCGAATTTGGGTGAATCTGCGGCTGAGAAAAAGTTTCTTTTCTTGACATCATAAACATATTCTTTTAAGAGTCAGGTTCTTGTATGCACATAAAACAAATGTTTATATATTCGCTTCTTGCCGTCATTGCCGGAACTGCTTTTATCTATCTGATTTTTCAAAATATATCAGAAAAAAAAGCAGATTATCCTATACGCCCCGATGCGCCGAATCCCCCGGAAAAACTCTCGGTAAATCTCTATTTTGCAAACAGGGACCGCAGCTTTCTCACCGCGGAGGAAGCCGTGTTTACCTGCTCAGACGAACCCGGCATACTGGGCAGCGCGATTATCAATGCACTCATACAGGGATCAGAGAAAGGATTGCTCCGTACCATTCCCGAAGGAACGGAACTCAGAGCTTTTTATATTTCAGAACAAGGAATTGCATATTCGGATTTCACGGAAGCTGTTACCCGAAATCATCCCGGAGGCGCGGAATCGGAATTGATGACCATCTATTCTGTGGTAAATTCGCTGATTTTGAACATTCCCGAAATCCGTTCTGTAAAAATTTTAATAGGAGGAAAGGAAGCTTTAACGCTGGCAGGTCATATTGATCTGCGATTCCCTTTTACAGCCGACATGCTTTTAATCAGATGAAAAAGAAAAGTAAAATAGACAGCATCAGAAATATCGGTATTATCGCTCACATTGACGCGGGAAAAACAACCGTGACAGAGCGGATTCTCTATTACACAGGACGTTCCCATAAAATGGGCGAGGTTCATGACGGCGAAGCCACAATGGACTGGATGCCGGATGAGCAGGAACGGGGCATCACAATTACCTCCGCGGTCACCACCTGCCAGTGGAAAGGGTCTGAAATTCAGTTGATTGACACCCCCGGGCATGTGGATTTCACCATTGAGGTGGAGCGGTCCCTGAGAGTGCTTGACGGCGCGGTGGGCGTCTTCTGCGCGGTGGGGGGCGTGGAGCCGCAGTCGGAAACCGTGTGGCGTCAGGCAGACAAATACCATGTCCCGAAAATGGCTTTTATCAACAAATTGGACAGGATCGGCGCGGATTTCTTCGGCACGGTCAGAATGATGGAAGAAAAGCTTCATGCCAAGCCCCTCATCATCCAACTGCCTTTGGGAATTGAAGATAAGTTTTCCGGCGTGATTGATTTGCTGAACATGAAACAGATTGTCTGGGACGCGGACAGTCTGGGCGAGACTTACACATCGGAAGACATATCGCCCGAATATCTTGAAAAAGCTGAGGAATATCGGGAAAAAATGATTGAAACCGTTGCGGAAAATGATGACGGCATTGCAGATGCGTATCTCTCCGAAGCGGAAATTTCCGTGGAAAGCCTTCAGGATGCCATACGGAAAGCCACCGTGAGCCTGAAATTGGTGCCGGTGCTGTGCGGCTCCGCGCTGAAAAATAAAGGTATTCAGCCTCTGTTAGACGCGGTTGTCCGCTTTCTTCCCAGCCCCTCGGAAGTGCCGCCCATCAAAGGTGTGCATCCGGAAACCGGCGAAGTGATTGAATGTCATGCCAAAGACAATGCGCCCCTTGCCGCGCTGATTTTCAAAGTTTCCATGATAGAGGGCAGAAAGCTTTCATTTGTAAGGGTTTACAGCGGCAAAATGAAAGCCGGGGAAGAAGTTTACAATCCTTCCCGGGGTAAAAAAGAAAAGCTTTCCCGCATACTGAAAATGCACGCCAACAAACGGGAGCGGGCAGACGAAGCGGAAGCAGGGAGTATTGTGGGCGTTGTGGGATTGAAAGATTCTTCCACCGGAGAGACGCTCTGTTCCCCCGCGCATCCGGTGCTGCTGGAAAAAATGGAATTTTATGAACCTGTGATTTCTTTGGCAATAGAGCCGAAAACCCACGCGGATCAGGAAAAACTGACGGATGTGCTTGAAAAATTCATGTCTGAAGACCCCACGCTCAGAGTCCTCACAGATGAGGACACCGGACAGACCATTCTTTCCGGCATGGGCGAACTTCATTTAGAAATCATCATCAGCCGGATGAACCGGGAATTTAATACCTTTGTGAATGTGGGCAAACCGCAGGTGGTTTATCGGGAAACCATCGGAAAAGTATCTCAGGCAACATCGGTATTTGACAAAGATGTGGCGGGACAGCATCATTTCGGCGAAGTCACGGTGACCCTGAAACCCCTGCCCAGAGGCGCGGGCAATTCTTTCCGCTCCGCGATTACAGACGAAATTATTCCCGAAGCTTTTGTGCCTGCGATAAAAAAAGGCGTCATGGAATCGCTGGAAAGCGGTTCGCTGATGGGCTATCCGGTGGTGGACGTGGAGGCGGTGCTGACCGGCGGCTCCTGCAAAGAATCGCTGGGAACGGAACTGGCTTACACGGTCAGCGCGTCTATGGCATGTAAGGAAGCCCTGGCAAACGGCGATCCTTTTCTGTTGGATCCGATCATGGATGTGGAAATTTTTGTTCCCGAAGCGTTTATGGGCGAGGTCATCGGCGATTTGAACTCCCGAAAAGGAAAAATCGAATCCATCAATTCGCAAAAAGGGCTTCAGGTGATAAAGGCAACAGTTTCGCTGGCAAAAATGTTCGGGTATTCAACATCCTTACGCTCCGCGACTCAGGGCAGAGCGACATTTACCATGCACTTTCTGCGCTTTGACCGGAGTTGATAAACGGGTGAGGGGTGAGGGGTTCGAGGTCAGAGGAAGGAGCATCCCCTCTCACCCCGAACCTCTCACCCCTAACCTCAAAAAAAGAGATGACAACATCATGGAAATACAGGATTTGGACAGCAAATTTCAGTATGTTATTGATATAATTGCTCAAACAGCTAAGGAAGCCGCCGAAAGGTCGAAAGAAACAGACAGGCAGTTCAAAGAAACGGACCGGCAGTTCAAAGAAACAGATGCGAGGTTGGAGAAGCTTTTCAGGGAAACCGCCGAAAGGTCAAAGGAAACCGACAGGCAGTTTAAGGAAACGGATGCAAAGTTGCAGAAGCTTTTTGCGGAAGCCGCCGAAAGGTCAAAGGAAACGGACAGGCAGTTTAAGGAAACGGATGCAAGGCTGGATAGGCTTTTTAAAGAAACCGACAGGCAGCTTAAAGAAACCGGCAAGAAAATTGACAATCTTACCGGCAAATGGGGAAAATTTGTGGAAGGGTTTGTGGTGCCCGCCGCGGAATGGTTGTTTGAAGATTGGGGCATAGAGATTCATGAAGTTTATCAGCGGGTGCGGAAGCGGCAAAACAACAGGGGAATGGAGATTGACATTCTGGCAATAAACAGCGAATATGCCGTGCTGATAGAGGTGAAAAGCACGCTTGGTGTCGGGGACATAGAAGAACATATCGAGCGGATGGGAAAGTTCAGAGAATTTTTTCCGCAGTACGGAAACCGGAAAATCGTGGGCGCGGTTGCGGGCATTTCGATTGAGGACGGGGCGGACAGATTTGCCTATAAAAACGGGCTGTTTGTCATTGCACAGAGCGGGGAATCCGTGAAGGTTCTGAATGACCGGGATTTTCAGCCCCGGATGCTTTAAGGCTTAGGATTCTTTGTGTTCTCTGTGGAAAAAAAGTTTCCCACAGAGACCACAGAGAAGAAAAAACCACAGAGGACACAGAGATAGGAGTTACGCAGTTGATCTCGTTCCCACGCTCCGCGTGGGAATGCAGCCCGGACGCTCCGCGTCCGCG
>DZCT01000763.1 GCA_022736535.1 Desulfatirhabdium butyrativorans
TATTTTACATAATGCACACATTTCCGAATCCGGGACAAATTTTCTGAATTTTTTTTGATTAGACCTCTTTCAAAAGTGGAAGTTGCTCACTTGATTTTATTGGATAAAACTTGACTTTTGAAAGAGGTCTGATGATTAATCAGACAGAGAATTTGCGGCTGATCAACTTTTATGTCATTCTGAGCGAAGCATCCGGCCGGGTCGTAACCCCTCGCCATGCCGTAACATATTTCCTGTTCCCACGCGGCGCAGCGGAACGGGAGGCGAGGGTAAATCGCGCAACTGCGTAACTCTTATTTTACATATTACAATAATTGTGTTATATATTTGTCAGTTCAACGCGGAGAACGGAAACGGGAAAAAAAGGAAATATGATGAAGCTTCTTCTGATTACCATAGACGGGCCCGCGGGCGCGGGCAAAACAAGCGTCAGCCGAATGCTCGCCGCGCGGCTGGGATACAGCGTTGTTGATACCGGCGCGCTTTACAGAGGCGTTGCCTACGAAGCCAACCGTGCGGGATTGCAGCCCGATGACGACGAAGGGCTTGAAAAATTGTGCAGCGGTCTGAACCTGAAACTGATACAGACTGAAAAAGGACAGCGGCTTTTATCCGGGGAAACGGACATCAGCGACAAGATTCGCACCCCGGAAATCACCATGCTTTCCTCCGCTGTTTCCGCAAGACCTGCTGTAAGGGCATATCTTTTAAAAATACAGCGGGAAATCGGGCGGGAAAAATGCCTCATTTTTGAAGGGCGTGATATGGGTACCGTGGTATTTCCGGACGCCGATGTGAAATTTTTTCTGACCGCTTCTCTGAAAACAAGATCATTCCGGCGGTATCAGGAACTGACATCCCAGCCCCTTGAAGCGGTGGCAGAAGACATGAAACGCCGGGACAAAAATGACAGCCGCCGCGCATTGTCTCCCTTGCAGCCGGCTCATGATGCGGTTATCATAGATTCTGATGATCTTTCTCTCGAAGCGGTTGCGGAAAAGATGCTGTCTTATATCAAGTGATACTGATCCGATTTTGCTTTTTTTGCCGCAGACGGACACAGACGGACACAGA
>DZCT01000401.1 GCA_022736535.1 Desulfatirhabdium butyrativorans
TGGGTTTTTCTTTGAGCAAATCCAAGCCCGCCGTGATATAGGCGATCATGGCTGCCGCGTCTCTGACGCTGCGTGCGCCCAGCCCTGTATCGCCGTCGCTGTGAACAGATGCGCTCATCTCGTAATTGTGCGACCAGCCGTAACCCAGAGGAGACAAACTGTACTGATCCTCGCTGCTGTAAGCGCGGATAAAACTCAGCCCCAAAGGCTCGCTGAATCCGAAAGACAGGTCTGTATTCCGGTAGTTAAATGCGCCTCCTGCCATTTCCACCGGGTCTTCGCTTTTCGGCACTTCCTGCTCGACCTTCTTTTCCGGAGGTATTTTACCTTTCTCAATTTCCTCCTTGATTTCTTCGGCGTCCACACAGTTCTCGCCGGTGGTATTGTCGCAGTTTTTACTGTTTCCTCCCCCATGCAGTTTTCCGGTTATCATCATTGTCATAGCGATATTATTCCCATTATCGTAATAATCAATATAACCGGCGCCGGACCATTCGTTAAGCGTGACATTTCCCTTCTCCGGCAAGAAATATTCTATATTGGGACCGTAGGTGAGGTTTGCCAAGTCAGTTGCAATATCGCTGATCTCCCAAGTATAATCGTGCAACTGAGGCTGCACCGCTGCCCAGTTGCTCTGTCTCGCGGAAAAAGTCTTTCCGCCCCCGGCATTGTTGAGTTGCAACATCTTGATCGTAGAGAGCGCCTGCGTGTTCTGCATCTGCTCCAGCACGCCGTGTTCATACGCGCTGCCCATCAGACCGAGCAGTCGGAAAGGAGGACGGAAATCCGCAGACGCGCTGCTTCGGGTTGTGATGGATTTCATCGGCAAGTCAAAGTAGTATTTGCGGCTTTGACCCACGATTCCGATGAAGTGGTGATTATAGCTGACCGTCTTTCCCAGTTGATCCAGCAGACGGTTGAAGAGCCGAACTTCCTCAATGTAGGTCATGCCCATCAGCGAAAGGCTCTCGCCCAGCAATGCCTCGGTTCCTTGTTTTGCTCCGCCGAATACGGCAGCGGACATGAGTTTGTTGCGATGAGCAATCAAAGCCGGAGATGAGACATCAAAATCATGAACAATCGCGGCTACGGAAGCCTCGCTTAAAGAGATTTCATGGATAACCTCCTGATCGGCAAGCTTGCCGTTTTGTGCAAGGTAGGGATGATCCGCCGTCAGCGTCATGTCGGTAGTACCGCCCCAGTAACCCTCCGTGCCGCTGGCCACCACATAGCCATCCAATTTCAGAACAGGCGTCACGTCCACAACTGTTTCATCTTTGCGAATGTAGGAAAGGGTCAGCCGCCCATCGGCAATCTCGAAGGAGTTGAAGGTACGGTCAATGCCCATGAACCGGACGCGCAGAGTATGTCGGAAACCTGCCGGGATAGCAGCGGATTTTTGAGATTCCACCAGTGCCAGTATATACGGCAGTTCTGTGGGGTAGTCCGACATTTCAGACGCGATGATTTCCCGTCCGCCGATGATGTCGCTGAGACTTGCCGCAGGATAGTTGCTCTTGATATAACTGACAAGATTGGCAGTATAAGCAGCCATATCTTTGCGGATATTGGTCTCATTGATATTCTGCACATAGTCTGCGGTGACGCTTGCGCCGCTCTGCGCCTCGGACAGCAGCTTTGTCCGATCATAGCCCATCGCGGTTTTCAAATCGCCGATGCCGGGAATGATACGATGTTCTTTCATCGCGGGGTCAAAGGTGTAAGTCTTGCCGTCAATCACGGCTTCCGCCCACACCCGCATGATGATTGCGCCGTCTATGCCTGTCTGATTGGGAATGCCGCCGTTTGCCAGCACATTGACAATAACGCTCGGATCGCTCTCCACGCCGATCCAGTTTGCCAAACGGTCAAGATCGTATGCCACGTTGCCGAGGACGTAGTCAGCCGTATAGCCCGAAGCCCGCATCAGCGCAATGAAGAGCGACGCCTGATCGCAGTCATTGCCGCGTCCTGCCCAGTAAGTTCCGGTCGCTCCTTTGATCGAGCCGAAGGTGGGGGTGTAGTCAATGTGGTTGTGAACATAGTCGAAAATCAGCTTGGGATCATGGCGCAGTCCCCGCGCCAGTTCCTCGATTTCCGGCGTGATGTCGGTTTCGGAAACTGCGGTGTCTCGCGAGGAACCGCCGCGAGTCTGAGAGGTCAGCAGTTTCTGAAAGGCTTCATGCGGCGATACAGATTCAGCCGGACGCCATTCCCGCCAAGACCGGGGACCGGGAGGCGTGTCTGCTCCTGCCGGAAATACTGCTATGGTAAAGATGATTGCCAATGCCAGCCCGCAGGCTCTGAAAACAGAGACCGCAGCCTGAGGACATCGCCGAAAAGTTCTTTCTTCGGTTTTCATGGTCTTTCTCCTTCCGTTAATGATGTTATTTTGAGCCACGAATGCACACGGATTGCCCACGAACAGGCACGAAACTGTTTATGTCATTTCGACCGAAGGGAGAAATCTTAACCGTCGGACGCAAAGATTTCTCGCTGCGCTCGAAATGACATGAAGAAACAAAAAAAACATTCGTGTTCTTCTGTTCGTGAAACAATTTGTGTTCATTCGTGGCAAAATTTTTGAGCCACGAATGCACACGGATTGTTCATGAACAGGCACGAAACTGTTTATGTCATTTCGACTACAAGCTGTTTATGTCATTTCGACCGAAGGGAGAAATCTTAACCGTCGGACGCAAAGATTTCTCGCTGCGCTCGAAATGACATGAAGAAACAAAAAAAATCATTCGTGTTCTTCTGTTCGTGAAAACATTCGTGCAAATTCGTGGCAAAATATTTCTCACTTCTCAATTATTTATTTCAGCCCGGCAATTTTCTGAAGCATTATCACCGCATCCGCAAGCCCGATTTTGCCGTCTCCGCTCAGATCGGCATTGAAAACTGACACCTCGATGCCTGCCAGCAGTTTCAGGATGGCAATCACATCGTCCAGTCCGGTCGCGCCGTCTCCGGTGAAATCGCCGCTGATCTGATGATGCCCTTCATGCACGATCTCGCCGTCGGCGGTCAGGTCATTATCCCCGCGTGCGCCGTCTTTGAGATGAAGAATGATTTTGCCGTCAGCAATTTCCGCGCCGGTTGCGCCGTCATAGAGAAAATCATACCAATGAGGCGTTGCATTGTCGGCAGTGGGGCCGTAGCCAAAATAACTGACAGGATTCACGCCTTCGGGCAGCCATATCGTAACGATGGTTGTGCTTCCGGGTGTGAAATCACGCTTTGAATTGTCTCGGCTGCCGGATGTTTTCGGATCGAGATCGAAGCCGTATTTCGCTCCCCCCTCAGTTTCGTATTCCGAATAGGCATTGGAAATCTGTACCATGGTGCCGTCGGCACCGAAAGCCACATCCTCAAAAACCGTAACATGATTCTGAAGTTTGTCAGGAATGCCATCTTTGTTCACATCACCGCTTTCAACAGAATCACCCGAACCGTCATTATCCGAATCACAACGGATCACATTCGTCAGTGTTGTCGTCCCGCCGACAAGCAAATCCCCTCCCTTGTTATCGCAGATTTTTCCGCTCTCTGTGATGCTCAGGTCTGACGGCGTTCTGATACCTATACCCCTGTTGCTGACAACTTCGAGGACTCTGGCATTAATCGAACCTTTCACTGCCCGGATACCGCCTGAAGAATTATTTTTTACAGAAGTTGATACTTTCCCTTCGTTACCTATTAAGATATCGCCGTCTTGTGAATAAATCCCCCATCCGCCCTTATTATTTGAAATATCGGCAACTGATCCGGCAGGTGAGGAAGTACCGACACTGACATCATTTTGTGCATAAATGCCGTACTTTCCGTTGTCTGATACAGCGATGTCTGTTCCGGCAATCACAATGCTGCCTTTACCGAAAATACCGTTTCCGGCGTTCTGACTCATCTTCGCACCTTCACGGATATCAACCGCAATTCCCTTAACATAATCGCCGCTTCCTGCATAAATGCCATGTCCGGTGTCGCTTTTGGCTGAACCGTTTCCGATAACTTCGAGTTTGTTACCCCAGACAGCACCTTTGTCAGCCCATATACCACCGTAAGCATTGTTTTTCACGGAGGTTGATACTTTCCCTTCATTACCTATTGAGATATCGCCTTCCTGTGAACGGATTCCCCATCCGGATTTGTTGCCTGAAATATCGGCAGACGATCCCGAAGACGAGGCTGTGCCGACCTGTATGTCGTTCTGTGCATAAATGCCCGAATATCCGTTTTCTGATATTGAGATGGTTGTTCCGTCAAGTTTCACCACGCCCTGAGCAGAAATACCGTGTCCCGCATTCTGACTGACAACTCCGCCATCACTGAAATTAACCGCAAATCCGTTGTCTGCGCCGGTGGTATCCGCAGCATAGATGCCATGTCCCTCAGTACCTTTTGATGCGCCGTTGCCGCTTACTTCGATTTTCTTTTTTGCGTCAACCCAGCCCACTCCGACCCGGACACCGCCGAATTTGTTGTCTTTCAAACTGTTTATGCCGGGAGCGGTATCGCCGAATGTGAGATTGCCGGCTGTCAGATAAACCCCGTAAGCAAAGTTGCCCGAAGCGGTTATGCCGCTGACAGTCAGGTCATTGCCGGACTGAATGCCGCTGCCTTTCACGCTGTCATTGCATTTCACGTTTTCCAGACTGACGCCGGTGCTGATATCGAATTCGTCCGGCGCGCCGTTCCGGTTG
>DZCT01000764.1 GCA_022736535.1 Desulfatirhabdium butyrativorans
CCGGGGCAGCCGACAGAGGCGAATGCAGGACAGGCCCCTGAATCAGGAGGCGTGTCTTTCCAGACAAATCATTGTGGGGGTATTCCGGAAAAAAGGATTATTCCCCTGAGTGCGTCAAGCCGCGACCTGCACGGCTGACTCTCAGGGGTTAACGAATCAGAGGTGAAGGGATGGCGGGACGACTCGTTTCGGAGAACCGCACGGGTTCTCTTTCATCGCCTCATATTAATGGTGTGAGCAACAGCTTTGGATACTTCATTTGCACTCCTTTTCTGGTGGAGCGTATAGGGGAATCAGCCCATGCGTGTCAAGCGAAAAAAGGCCGCGGCGCCATTTACGGCTATCGGCAGATGCGGGCTTCGGTTGCAATGCTTTCATACCGGGGCGTAAAAGCAGCGTTTGGGCGACGCGATCTTGCCTTCCTTCTTGAGCCGGTCGATGATTTTTGCAACCTCGTCCTTGTCCATTGCCGCCTTCCTGGCGATGTCCCCGGATTTCATTGGCGCGCCTTCCTTTTTCATTGTCTCAAGAACCATTTTTTCATGATCATCCATTTTTTATCCTCCGTTTTCAATGTTTAATGCTGTTTTTGTTGAGCCGTAAAAAATAGAATAAACCCCATGCCCTGCGCGGGCACAACGAACGATGAAAACGAAGCTTCATGTTCATAAAAGCTGTAGATACGGGGTCACCGGGCAGGGGCACGGCATGCCGTGCCCCTACGAAAACATGGTTGCGCAACTGGTTGATATTGAACGAAAAAATTCTATTTTCATTCAAACTGTTCAGCTTCAAAAACTTCAAATTGATGAGGCGGCAGGCTTCGGTTTTGAGATAATTGAAAGTTACCCTCTTGCCTTCGTTTCGCACACCAATCTATTATATCTTCTGATTTCGCAGCTATTGCTCTCTTGTACTTGTCCTTGTCGCTATATACATCCATGAAAGATTCCGGGTCACCATTTTTGGCTTTATTATAGACATCCACCATGTTTTCCCATGTTTGAAGTTCTTTATTGATAACTTCGTTAATGTGCTCAAAAAGATCCGATGGATCATATCCATTTTCAG
>DZCT01000765.1 GCA_022736535.1 Desulfatirhabdium butyrativorans
GGCTGAGTTTTGACAGGGAATGTTACAATGCCTGCGCCAACCGTGCGTATTTTGCGGCGTTTCAGGCTGCTGTCGCCGCTCTTTCCGCTCAGGGAATCCGCAGTGAAAAGAACGAACACGCATGGGTTCAGTCGGAGTTCAACCTTCAACTGATTAAGAGGAAGAAAATTTATCCTGCAAAATTTAAAGGATATTTGCCGGATATGCAGCAGGCAAGAAACAAAGCTGATTATTTGGAAAAAAATGTGAGCAGAAAACTACAATGCCTGCGCCAACCGTGCGTATTTTGCGGCGTTTCAGGCTGCTGTCGCCGCTCTTTCCGCTCAGGGAATCCGCAGTGAAAAGAACGAACACGCATGGGTTCAGTCGGAGTTCAACCTTCAACTGATTAAGAGGAAGAAAATTTATCCTGCAAAATTTAAAGGATATTTGCCGGATATGCAGCAGGCAAGAAACAAAGCTGATTATTCGGAAAAAAATGTGAGCAGAAAAGCATCTCGTGAACACCTGTCACATGCGGCAGAAATGATTTATGCCATAGAAAAGGAGACAACCCGATGAGGATCAATTCCAAACAGCAGGAACTTATTGAAGGGCTTATCTGTGAGCTGAACAGAAACTTTCCCGATGTCAAATTTGTTGATATTACAGAAAGCCCTGAAAATCCCAATGATTTATGGATTAACGTCACAGAGCCTGAAGATGAGGACAGGGAAATCGAACTGACAAAATTTTTCAGCGATAAAACAGTAGATATTTTAATGGATTACGGATATCATATACTGGTGATGCCGATAAGATAATCTATATACTGTCCAAACTCTGATTCACAGCCGTCCCTACGGGACTGGAAAAAAAATGCGGATTCTTTTCCCGGCAATGAATTGCCGGGCTATTATCGCGTGTCCCTACGGGACAAAAATCAGGGGAGTCCCGTAGGGACGCCTGAAAATAGCCCGCCAATTTATTGGCGGGAAAAAGAGGGTTCACAAATCAATCCCTACCCAAAAAAAAACGAAAGGAGAAATCATGTCAACCCCCATCATCATTGTCGTCGCGGTTGTCGGA
>DZCT01000402.1 GCA_022736535.1 Desulfatirhabdium butyrativorans
TTTAAAAGTAAGCATTTGCTGGCGCAGACGTTCCTCTGTAATAGACATTGCCACCCCATAATCTTCGGATTCGTCATAATGGACTAATGCGAGAAAATCTAAGAGACAGATTTCAAAAGTCCCCATCTGTTCTTTTGCCCACCATGTCAGACCCGGGGCTTCCAAATCTGCATCCACTATCAGGACAGTTTTCGGAGGATTCTGCTCGCTTAATGCTTTGACTAATGAGACAAGGTGAATCGTCCGACCTACGCCTCCTTTAAAAGAGTAAAATGCCCAGAGAGAAGGAACGTCTCCTATTTTATCAAAATCAGGTCCTTTCAGATCGGGTTTTTCAGGATAAATACTGAAACTGGCAAAACTGGGTTTCAGTGTGTCATTCGAGAAAATCTCTCCCTCTGTGTCGGTTTCAAATACAATGTTTAAAAACCGCTTGTCGCCGTTGAAGGGAGATTCCAGATACAACTTTTCTTCCTGATCGGAATATCTCAATCCGAACCACTTTTGCAGGCTTTCGGAAGCAACTTTCTGAACCCCCTGATGCTGTATTTGCATTTTTATTTCATCAGGATATGCGGTTATCTCTGTAACGCCTTCCGGCCATACACCTTCTGCTTTTTTACACAGAATAACAAATTCCGCATCCAGCCATGTGAAAAGTTTATTCATCTGCCTAACTGATTTCTGATTTCCTTCAGAACCTTATTAAGAATTTCTATACAGTTCTTTTCCTGCTTTTCATCCAAACTTTTTCCATATCTCCAAGCTTCATGCAAATGAAGCTGCTCTATTTGACTGCTATCGTTGGCAGTTATTTTCGGTATGCTGTAATTTAATTTAATCGTCTTCAATAAGTCATTCAGCTTATGTCCGAAATCAGAAACCGCCTTTCCGTTATAACTGCTTTTCCGGTCGGTCCGGATCAATTTGTTTTGCCTCATGTACAAGGCTTTCAGTCCGCATTCCACGGCATAAAAGAGGATCATTTTATCTGTCATGCCGGGTTGTCCTGAAAATGTTGCAAACTTGTTCCGGTGACTCTTGAAGGCGCTTTCGATTTCTTTCAGCGTAACATGAACCATGCATATTCTCAGACTATCATCGGTTTTTATGAATTTGTGCTATTACCGTTATTATAATTAGGGTTGGCAATCGCCCGCCACACCATTTCAAACAAAACATTTGCCTGACCGGACAGGCTTTCTTTCTGTCCTCTGGAGACCCACATGAAAAAAGAACGTTGCACAAATCCGTGCATGAAATCAAGCAATACGCCGGCTCGCACATTCGGATTCAGAATGCCTTCAGCCTGTCCCTGCCGAAGCACATCGAGAAACAGATTGATCATTTTTTTCTGCTGAAAAGTTTCGTCTGCTATCCATGTTTTCATGGGAAGCGTCATAAACAGAATTTTTCCCAGACCGGGATTTTTTTCATAATAATCCAACTGCACCCAAAATACTTTTCTCAGCTTTTCCTTCAGGTCTTCTATGCCCTGAAGGTGGTCAACAATCCGCTCGGTGAGTTTTGCCAGCCAGATGTCAAGAAAAGCAAACAGAAGTTTTTCCTTGCTGTCATAGTAACTGTATATGGTGCTGAAACTGACGCCGGCTTTTTTGGCAACAGCGCGGATATTGGCTTTGTGAAAATCCGACTCGGAAAAAATTTCCAGCACTGCCGCTTCCAAACGCCGGTGAATTTCAGCTTTGAGCATATTGGACATGGTTATATTTGCTTTTTGGGGCAGGACGGCACGCAGTGTCCACCCTGCTGAGTGTCAATTGCATTCAATTTTGAGATGAGATTTACAATAAAAAACAACTCTGTTTTATGAAAAACTGCTATACAACTTATTAAAAATAAAATATATTCAAATATAGAGTGTTATGATATGTGAAAAACAGTAACATTGTTCCAAATGATGCTTCTTATTTAAAACAACTGATTCTGTCTGTCAAGCATAAAATGATATAAGCTTAAAAAAAATTATTTTTTTATAAGTTTACGAGTTACGCAGTTGAACTCGTTCCCACGCTCCGCGTGGGAATGCAGTCCGGACGCTCCGCGTCCGTATCCGGAGTGCTGAAATGAAATTTCAGCACTGTGCTAAAATTCGCTCCGCTCATTTCAGCACTCCGGACACTCCGGGACGTTCCCACGCGGAGCGTGGGAACGAGATATCCCGGAGAACTTAACAGCCCTGCCTTTACAAAAGGGGGAAATCGGGTCTTATTTCAGCCGGATTAAGCGGGCTTGCCGAAGAATATCGGAGCGGTTTTCTGCTGATACAGCCGATCCCTGTCCGAATTGGCTCATGGAAAATTTCATGGCACTCTTTTTGAAAACAGCAATTCTCATTTTGAAAAACTGCGTCGGACACTGTCTGGGGAAACCGCCGGAATCTTCCTTTATGCAAAGCGGCCCGGGCTGAAAACAGACAAACCCGCTTTAGGTCAGAATGAGAATTGCTGTTCCGAAAACTGTTGACAAGATCAGGAAATCTGGAGTAGTGTAAACATGTATTTATTTTGTCTGTCCCTACAATCGGTCTGCGGAAATTTATTTCATCCTGATAGAAAACTGTCATTCTGAGCCGAAGTCCTGAGCGAAACATCTGAGCTTTCTCCTTTCGGTCAAAACGATAAGGATGAGATTTAAATTTAACAGGTTTAAACCGTATGAAATTGATATTCAAAACAGTTATTGCGCTCATGTCTGTTCTGCTTCACATCTCAGCATCTTCAGGCTTCTCTGCTGTTGAGAACATCTCATTATCGGAGCATATCAAATTCGACCGTCTGACAATTGAAGACGGGCTTTCGCAAAGCTCGGTCTATGCCATTCTGCAAGATAAACGGGGCATGATGTGGTTCGGTACATGGGACGGTCTGAACTGTTATGACGGATACCGCTTTGTCGTTTTCAAATACCATCCGCAAAATCCGCACAGTATCAGCAACAATGCGGTATGGTCCCTTTATGAAGACAGCCGCGGCATCCTTTGGGCAGGTACGGAAAACGGACTGAACCGCTTTGACAGGGAAAAAGCACGCTTTATCCGCTATGTGCATGCCCCCCACAGCCCCGGAGGACTGAGGGGTAAAAAGGTAAAAAGCATTGCAGAAGACAAAGACGGAATGCTCTGGATCGGCACAGAAGACGGCGGACTCAGCAGGTTTGACCCTGAAACCGGAATGTTTCGGAATTATCAGCACGAGCCGGATAATCCTCAGAGTCTGAGCCACAATGATGTGCGCTCCGTCTGCATTGACTCGGAAGGCATAATTTGGATCGGCACTTACGGCGGGGGCTTGAACCGCTTTGACCCTCCCACGGAACGCTTTATCCAATACCGGCATGATCCGAAAAAACCTGAGAGTTTAAGCAATGATTTTGTCAGAACCGTTTATGAAGATCGGAACGGGTTCCTGTGGATCGGCACACAGGACGGAGGGCTGAACCGCTTTGACCGGAAAACACAGCAATTCACCCGCTGGCTGCCTGACCCGGACAATCCTTCCGCTCTGAGCGACAAAGATGTCTTGTCTGTTTATGAAACCCGTGCCGGAGAATTATGGATAGGGACTTACGGAGGGGGCCTGAATCAATTTGACCGGACGAATCAGCGTTTTATCAGTTATAAACAAACTCCCGGTATTCCGACAAGTCTGAATAACAACAATGTCTGGTCCCTTTATGAAGACCGTTCCGGGATTCTCTGGATCGGCACGGCAGAGGGCGGGATTAACAAAAAATACCCGAATCTCAAACCCTTCAGACACTTTCAAAATAATCCGAATGACCCGGGCAGTCTGAGCGGAAATGATGTCTGGTCATTTTTTGAAGACAGCAAAGGTGTTCTGTGGGTCGGAGTCTGGGATTACGGATTGAACCGCTTTGACAGAGAAAAAGAAACATTTTCCCGCTACATGCCTGATCCGAATGACCCGCTTTCTGTAAGCCAGAACGACATTGTCCATATTTTGGAAGATCACAGCGGAACGATGTGGATCGGCACTGCTGAAGGCGGTCTGAACCGATTTGACCCTCAGACCGGCAGTTTTACCAATTACAGACATGATCCGAAAAATCCTCACAGTATTGACCACAACAATGTCTTTACTGTTTATGAAGACCGGAACCGCACCTTGTGGATCGGTTCTTATTACGGCAAAAGTCTGAGCCGTTTTGACCGTGAAACCGAAACATTCAGAAATTATAAGAATGATCCCGGAAATCCGGACAGCTACAGAGGTTACGAGATACGGTCCCTGTTTGAAGATTCTTGCGGCAATTTCTGGGTAGCAACAGGCGGCGGCGGTCTTTGCTGTTTTGACCGTCAAAATGAAAAATTTACCTATTATACCCATGATCCGGCAAATCCGCAAAGTCTGAGCAGCAATACCTTGACAGCGATTCATGAAGACCGCTCCGGCAGATTATGGGTGGGAACCTGGGGCGGCGGTCTGAACAGATTTGACAGAGAAACCGGCATGTTCACCGCTTATCGGGAGCAGGACGGTCTGCCCAATGATTCTGTCGTGGGAATTTTGGAAGATGAAAAGGGAAATTTATGGTTAAGCACCTTTCGCGGGCTTTCCCGGTTTAATCCCGAAACAGAAACATTTACCAATTACACACCTGAAGACGGCATACAGAGCTATGAATTCAATACCGGC
>DZCT01000021.1:0-2004 GCA_022736535.1 Desulfatirhabdium butyrativorans
CCTACATTTTTCTCTTGACTTAATGCCGTTGACGCGGAGCGTGGGAACGAGAGGGTGGGCTTGATTGCTTATGATAAAAGTCCTGATTGTGGATGATTCGCCGACGACACGGGAATACCTGCAACACATTATGGAGGCGGATGAAAATATCAGCGTGACCGGCGCAGCCAAAGACGGGAAAGAAGCCCTTGAATTAGTAGAGAAATTACATCCCGATCTGGTGACGATGGATATTCAGATGCCCCGAATGGACGGCTATGAGGCGACGCGGAAAATCATGGAGCGGTATCCTGTTCCCATTGTCATTGTCAGCGCGTGCCTGATTCCCGAAGAAGTCGAAAACACCTTCAGGGCGATAAAGGCGGGAGCCGTGGCTGTTGTGGAAAAGCCCAAAGGTCCCGGCCATCCGGATGCGGAAATGATGGCTGAAAAATTGGTTCAGACCGTAAAGCTGATGTCCGAAGTCCGTGTCGTGAGACGCTTCACACCGCAGCAAAGGCAGAAAACACGGATGCCGCTTTCGGAATACGGAAAGCAGAATGGAAACAGCCTGTCACTGTCGGATAAAATTCTGAGCCTTTCCAAATCGCTGAAAAACGGGGCTGCTCCTGTTCTGAATGTGGATATTGTCGCCATCGGCGCATCCACCGGCGGACCTCCTGTGATTCGCACGATTCTTTCCCGTCTGAACGCGGATTTTCCGGTTCCGATATTGGTGGTGCAGCACATTGCACAGGGCTTTCTTCAGGGCATGACCGAATGGCTGAGTAAAGAAACAATTCTGCCTGTCCGTATTCCCGAACACGGAGAAATCGCGGGAAAAGGGCATGTTTATTTTGCGCCGGATGCTTTTCACATGGGAATTAACGCGAACAGAGAAATTATTCTGAGCAGAAATTTTCCCCAAGACAGTCTTCAGCCTTCTGTTGCCCATCTTTTTCAATCTGTTGCAGACGCTTTCGGGAAAAGGTCTGTGGGAGTCCTGCTCACCGGCATGGGAAAAGACGGCGCCTCCGAACTCAGAATGATGAAAGAAAAAGGCGCGGTCACTGTTGCCCAGAACAAAGAAACTTCCATTGTACACGGTATGCCCGGCGAAGCCGTCAACCTCGGCGCGGCAGGGTATATTCTTTCTCCCGAAGAAATTGCCGCTCTGCTGAACCGGATCAGGTCTTAGGAGACAAACAGATGTCCTCTGCTGACAATACAAATAATACAATTGAAATTTTGGTTGCCGAAGACAGCATGACGCAGGCTGTGAAACTTCAGTACCTTTTAGAACATCATCATTACAAAGTCGTGGTTGCCCGTAACGGTCTGGAAGCCCTGTCTTTCGTGGAAAAGCAGCGGCCCGAAATGATTATCAGCGATATTGTGATGCCGGAAATGGACGGATACGAGTTATGCAAAAGAATTCGGGCAAATGAGCGATTAAAAGGCATTCCGATTCTTCTGCTGACCTCGCTTTCCGAACCGGAAGACATTATCAAAGGGCTGGAATGCGGCGCGGACAATTTTCTGACCAAACCTTATGATGAAAAACTGCTGCTGTCACGCGTTCAATATGTTCTTATCAATCAGCGGATCCGGCAGAATCCCAGTTCGGACATGGGCATAGAAATTTTCTTTGCCGGAAAGCGGCATTTCATCAATTCGGATCGTATTCAGATACTTGACCTGCTTTTTTCCACGTATGAAAGCGCGGTTCAGCAAAAGCGGGATTTGGAACTCATCAACAAAGAATTGAAAGACGCGCTGGATACCATCAAAACGCTTCACGGACTTCTGCCGATATGTTCCCATTGCAAAAAAATCCGGGATGAAAACGGCGAATGGCAGTATCTTGAAGTTTATATTTCACGGCATTCGGAAGCGAAATTTACGCACGGCATCTGCCCGGAATGTAAGAAAAAATTGTATTCGGAGCTTTTATGATGCCATAGACATTATCGGAAATAAATCGGAAATAAAAAAGGTTCTCGCAAAGGGCGCAGAGGGCGCAGA
>DZCT01000021.1:2104-16207 GCA_022736535.1 Desulfatirhabdium butyrativorans
GAGCGCAGAGAGCGCAGAGAGCGCAGAGAGCGCAGAGAGCGCAGAGAGCGCAGAGAGCGCAGAGGAATTAAGATTTCCCGCCGCGCCCGAAATGACATTCCGACAGCTTTGCGGTCTTTGCGGTCTTTGCGAGACCGATTTTAATAAAATGGGCATCGCTTATTTCCGAAAATGTCTGATGCAGAACAGGCAGAACAGAATGATTTCCGTTCTGCCCGCCCTGCAGTTCATCTGACATTAAGGACGTCGGTGTCAAACACGGGACCGTCTATGCAGACATGCAGATATTTATTCGGATCCTTTTTACTTTCCGCTGCACATCCCAGACATGCGCCCATGCCGCATGCCATGAGGGTTTCAACAGAAATCCGGCACGGAATATGACAGGTTTCCGCCATTCGGGCAACCGCGCACAGCATGGGCCGGGGACCGCACGCGTAAATCATATCCGGCGGGCTTTCTCTGATTGCCGTCTCAAGCGCTTCTGTGACAAGCCCTTTCTTTCCTTCGCTCCCGTCATCGGTTGTCAGAAAGACCGCCATCCCGGCATCGGAAAAATCGTTCCTGCACAGAATATCCTGCGCGGACCTGCCGCCGATAAACGCCGCGCTTTGTGAAAGATCAAGCCCTTTTTGCTGCATTTCGGAAACCAGAAAAACCATCGGTGCAACGCCGACGCCCCCGGCAACGATAAAAACCCGGCGAATCTTGTCGGGAATCGGAAAACTGTTGCCCAGCGGGCCGAGAACATCTATCCTGTCGCCTTTTTTATAAGCGGAAAGCATTTCCGTACAGGCGCCTACGACTTTGTAAAGCACTTCAACGGCGATTGCCTGACCGTCCTGCGCGGTGATCCGCCTGTGTATGGAAAAGGGCCGGCGAAGCAGCGGCGACATCCGCTCTCCGAACCGCAATGTTACAAACTGACCGGGCGCCGCCTCGGCATATCCCGGGTGACAGCTTAAAGCGATTTTGTAATAAGCATCGCTCAGTTTTTCATTCCCCAGCACTTCATTTTTTTCCTGAAACATATTTTAACCCTGATTCATAGTTACGCAGTTGGAAATTGTTTAACCGCAAAGGACGCTGAGGAAAACGCAAAGGGCGCAGAGATATATTTCAAAACTTTGCGTCCTCCGCGCTTTCCTCCGCGCTCTTTGCGGTAAAATAAAAGCGGTTCATTTTTCCGATGCGGACAATTCCAACCGCGTAAGCTCTCTCTATATATAAAACCTGTAAAAGAATATTATACTGAATCTCTATTGAAAGTATTCTCTCATTTTGTTTCCCGCAGCGTTTTTTCCCACAGAGTTCACAGAGAAAAAAAAGACCGCAGAGGACACAGAGAAGTATTTTAAAAAATCTCTGTGATCTCTGTGGTTGTTTTCAACTCTGTGTCCTCTGTGGGAAATTTTTTTTCCCGCGATGTTACATGATTTATTCCGATAAAATCATTTTGTTTCATACATCAAAATGAAGTATAATGCAATTCAGTAAAAAGTGAAATTATTTTTCCGGAAATCTGTATCAGCGGGCTTCAATCTGCCGGAGTTTTTTTATTTTTATAATATGCTGTAGAGACGCAGGATTTTGCGTCTCTGCTCGGAATTTATTCCAAGATAAATTTACAGGGAAAAGGAATGCTGCTGCTTTGAAATCAAATTTTTTGCAATCAGAAAAAATCAGCCGTCTGCTGATCCGGTCTGCGAACTGGATAGGAGACGCCATCATGACAACGCCTGCGGTGCGGGCAATCCGAAAGAATTTTCCGGGCGCGGAAATCACAATGCTGGCAAAGCCCTGGGTCGCGCCGGTGTTTGAGAACAGCCCGCACATAGACAAAATACTGATTTATGACGCAGCCGGCAGGCACAAAGGCTTTGCCGGAAAATTCCGTTTGGCAAGAGATTTAAAGTCTTATCGTTTTGACGCCGCGATTCTCTTCCAAAATGCGTTTGAAGCTGCATTCATCACATTTCTTGCGGAAATTCCCCGCCGAATCGGATACAACACTGATGCCAGAACCCTGCTGCTGACGCATCCGGTCCTCTGCACAAAGGAAATGAAACGCATTCATCAGGTTGAATATTATCTGGGGATTCTGCGGGGCGCGGGCTTGCAGACAGACGGAACCGAGCTTCATCTTGCGGTCAGCCGGAAAGACCGCCGCCGCGCCGAAGACATTCTGAAAGGTTTCGGCATCTCTCAGGAGGAGCCGCTGCTGGGAATCAACCCCGGCGCAACCTACGGCTCCGCCAAACGATGGTTTCCGGAACGCTACGCGGAACTGTGCCTGAGACTCCGGAATATCTTGCCTTTCCATATCCTTGTTTTCGGCGGTCCCGGGGAGGAATCGCTGGGACAGCAAATCTGCGAGACAGTGGGAAAAGGCTGCATTAACCTCTGCGGAAAAACCAGCCTTCAGGAAGCCGTTGCCTTAATTGAGCGATGCCGGCTGTTTGTCACAAATGACTCCGGACTGATGCACATTGCCGCCGCGCTTAACGTGCCGCAGATTGCTGTTTTCGGCTCGACCAATCACGTCACCACTTCTCCGGCAAGTGCAAAAAGCCGGGTTGTGCGTGTTCCGACGGCTTGCAGTCCCTGCCTCAAGCCGGACTGCCCCACGGATCACCGCTGCATGAAAGCCGTCACGACGGACATGGTTTATGAGATAGCGGAAAAAGCGATTCGAGGTCAGAGGTTCGGGGTCAGAGGTTCGGGGTCAGAGGTGTGTCCGCACCCCTCACCCCGCACTCCGCACCCCGTACCCCCTCTCAAAATCCTTATCGTGAAATTAAGCGCCATCGGGGATGTGCTTCACACGCTTCCCGCGCTGAATGCGCTCCGAGAGCATTTCCCTGATGCACACATTACGTGGCTGGTGGAAGAAGCCGCGTATCCGCTGGTGGAGGGGCATCGAGCGCTGAACCGGGTTCTGCTTTCAAAACGGAAACGCTGGATAAAAGACCTGCTCGGTCCCTCACGGAAAGCGGCTGTCAGCGAGATTTGCCGTTTCATCAGAGACCTGAGGGACACGCGCTATGACCTGATTTTCGACTTTCAGGCATTGCTCAAAAGCGGCATTCCGGTTGCGCTCGCGAGAGGAAAACGCAAAATCGGATACGGCAAAGGCATGGCGCATGACGAGTACAGCTATCTGTTTTTAAATGAGCGGATGCCGCGTGTGAGCATGAACATTCATGCGCTGTCGAGAAATCTCATGCT
This sequence comes from Desulfatirhabdium butyrativorans, assembly GCA_022736535.1. Lineage (GTDB taxonomy): Bacteria > Desulfobacterota > Desulfobacteria > Desulfobacterales > JAIFKL01 > JAIFKL01. The sequence goes on from DZCT01000021.1 coordinate 5,333, forward strand.
GCTTGAGGCTGCGGGAATTTATCCCAAAGAAATTGCTTATCATGTTCCGGTTCAGGAGGCGGATCGGAAGAGTGTAAATGCGCTTTTGGAACAGAAGGGCGTGAAAAATTCCCGGGTGCTTGTTGCGATCAATCCGGTGGCAAAATGGGAGACAAAACTCTGGTCTGAAGAGAAATTTTCAAATCTGGCGGATCGGCTGATTGAGGAATACGATGTCACGGTGATTTTTACCGGCGGCGCTGAAGACCGGGAAACTGTTGAGCGAATTATCTCCGGCATGTTGTCTCCGAAAAAACAGACGGATGCTGTCAATCTCGCGGGTGAGACCAGTCTGAAAATGCTGGCTGCGCTTTACGAGAAAACAGCATTTCTCATTTCCACAGACACGGGTCCCATGCACCTTGCTGCGGCTGTGGGAAAGCCGGTTGCAGCGATTTTCGGACCCACCGCGCCCTGGCGCACAGGTCCCTTCGGTTCGGGACATCAGATCATCCGTGCGGGATTGGCTTGCAGTCCCTGCTTCAAACGGCAATGCCGTACCGCAGACTGTATGAGACAAATCAGCGTTCAGGATGTTCTGGACGCGGTAAAAAAAATGGCAGCTTTGCGAACTCTGCGCCTTTGCGAAAAATTTATTTCCAAATTTTAACAACAGATGAATATTAAGAATCGGCTTCATCTGTCAACTGAAAAATTGGAGACTTGTCATTTTTCATAAATTCGGAATAGCAATCAGCCGATAAAAACCGTACAAGCCCCGTAGGGGCGAAATATTTGTAGCTATAAGGGCGAAATATTTGTTCAAGGGAAAAATATGATGGCAAAAAAAACCAAATTCATTCTGCTCGGCGTCGGCGTATGTCTCATGCTGATGCTGTTTGCGCCTGTCGCGCTTCGATTTTATGCGGAAACCAAACAGGCGCAACAGACGCTTCAGGCAAAAATCAACCAGAAAATTCCCGGAAAAATTTCCTGGGAAGAAATCCGCTTTTCGCTGTTTATGGGCAAATTTGAACTGAAAAACGTGCAGCTCAAAGACCGGTCCGGCAATGAACTTGCTGGATTTGACCGGCTTTTTGCCGATTTTTCATGGGACACGCTGATTCGGGGCGACCTCACCGTTGCGGAACTGACGCTGGAAAATCCCCGTGCGGATATTCGCATTGACACCGAGGGCAAGCTCAATCTCGCCAAAGCTTTTCCGCCCTCAAAGCCCAAAGCGCCTGAAGAAAAAAAATCCGGAGGGCTTCCATTCAACATCGTTGTCAATTCCCTTAAAATCATTAACGGAAATGTCCGATATGAAGCCGAACCCCAAAATATGAAACTTTCGGCGCAAAACATCAATCTGACCGGATCGGATGCGGATTTTCTCAAACAGAAAGCAAATCTTGTTTTTGAAATCGGAAAAGGCGAAGTGCAGCATCCTAAAATTCGGACAAAACTTGACGGACTGGAATTGCAGGCAAATCTGAAAGACGGCCGCCTTGACCCTCTTGTTCTCAATGTCGGTACAGATATGGCATCGCTGAAGCTTTCCGGGACTGTGCAAAATATTCTGTCAAACGAGCTGGTTGCTGACCTTGCGCTTGATATTGACACTTCGCTTGAGGCTGTCCGGGAAAATCTGTCGTTGAAACCGGAACTGACGGGACAGGCAAAACTCCGTCTGACCGCGCAGGGTACGCCGAACAATCCCCAAGCCGCGCTTGCGCTGAATTACGGGGGCGGAAATCTGGCGGGAAATCAGATTGATAAGATTGAGTTGGATGTCAGTCTGAAAGACCGGTATGTCGCTGTCAATCATCTCAAAGCTGATGCCGCGTCCGGCAATCTGGATTTGCAGGGAACGGCGGATTTGCGACCGGCTTTTCCCGAAGGTTTTCTTTCGAGCAAAAGAGATTTGGGCGCAATGTCTTACAAGCTTTTGCTCATGGAAAACAGCATCAATCTTGCGGAACTGCTCATCGGCAAAGGCGTAAAAGGCATTGTGAATGCGGATATTTCCGTTGACGGAAAGGGAATATCGCCGAAAAATATTTCCGGCAACATTGCGCTGGCGGTTCAGGGCGAGCAGATCAGCGCGAGCAAACTTGCCGCGCCCATTGACCTGAACGTCAAAGCAGCAGCGGACATTGAACAGGGGCTTGTCAATGTGCGGGATGCGCAGGTAAAGGCGGGAAAAACCGAACTCCGCACCAATGGCAGGTTTGACCTGGGTTTTCAGGACATTCTTGCAAAACTCACGCTGTCTTCGCCGAGCCTTGCCGACACGCTGATTGCGCTCGGCGTGAAAGACGTAAACGGCTCGATTGACCTCAAAGCCGATGTTTCCGGCTCTGCCAAACGTCCGGTTTTTGACTGCTCGCTGCGGGGCGATCAACTGCGTTTTCGGAACATTGCCATCGGAAATGTCAGAATCAACGCGGGATTGGAATCATCGGGAATGCTGAAAGTTTCGGAACTGAATCTTGAAAATCAGGGTTCTGTTTTACAGGGCGGCGGGTCGGTGCAGCTCTTCGCCAAAGATGAAATGAAAGTGGATGCCGCGCTGCCCTCCGATGTCTCATTGTCTCTTCAGAACATCGAAGCGACTGATTTTTTAAGCACATTGCCGATAAAAGGCATTGTCTCCGGCAAGATAAAACTTGAAGGAAGCATCAAACAGCCTAAAGGTTTCGCGGAAATTTCCGGGAAAAATTTTGATTTCGGCGTTCAGAAACTCAAAGAAATCAAACTCAACGCCCGGCTTGAGGGAGAAAAACTCGGAATTGCTCCGCTTCAGGTTTCTGTTGTTTCCGGAGAAATGCTTGAGGCAACAGGCTGGATTTCGCTGAAAAAAGACTATCAACTGCATTTGAAAAGCAAAGGAATTTCACTTCAAAATATTGACAAAATCCGGGAAAAAGACATTGCAAAAGGAAAGATTCTGTTGGATGTCTCAGGACAGGGAAGTTTTGACAATCCGCAGGCTGCCGGAGACATCATGCTCAAAGAATTGCAGTATAAAGGAAAGCCCGTGGAGGATTTTCAACTCCATATAGCGCTTAAAGATTATCTCGCGCAGGTTTCGGGAAAGCTGAATTTCGATGTTGACGGGGCTTTTCATTTGCAGAAAAAAGATTTTTCAGCTACGATTGTTTTTAATGAAACAAATCTCGAACCGTATTTGAAGCTTGCGGATCAGAAAGATTTGGGCGGAAAACTGAGCGGAAAAATTGAGGCAAAAGGAAACGCGGGCAATGTGAACAATATCCATGTTTCCGCGGATTTGTCAAAGCTCGACTTTCTTGTGAAGGGACAGGAGATGATTTCTTCTCAAGATTTTAAAGCTGATTTTGAGGGCGGCAAAATTTCGCTTCCCGGCTCCCGGCTCCGGGTGCTTAAAGACGGTCATCTTGATGTGAAAGGCATGGTGAAACTCGGCGGTCCCCTTGCAGTTCAGGCGGACGGAAATATCCCGTTGCAAGTCGTATCTGCTTTTGCGGAAGACCTTTCCGATGCGACCGGAAAAGTGCTGCTTTCCGCACGAGTCAAAGGAACGATGTCTCAGCCCGATATTCAGGCAGCGGTGAATTTGGAAAAAGTCGGCATGACGGTTCCCGGTCTTTCCCAGCAGTTGCACGATGTGAACGGGAAAATTCAGATCACGCCGGATGCCGTGACAATTGAAAAGCTGAAAGGACAGTTGGACACAGGCCGCCTTGATCTGACCGGCAAAATTGCGCTCAAGGCATTTCAGCCCGCCCGGATAGACGCAAAGCTGAAAGCCGAATCCCTGCCCGTGCAGGTGCCTGAAACTTTGGACATGCTGCTGAATGCTGATCTGCAAATCAGCGGAACGCCGGAAAAATCGGCACTTACCGGCGATGCCGTGATTCTCGAAGGAACCTATTTCAAAGATGTCAATCTGAGTCTTCTCGAAGGCTTAAAGGGAATCGGACGCAAGAAACGGGAAACCGCACCCCAGACAAAAGAAATAAAGCAGCCTTTTCTCAAAAACATGAGTCTTGATGTTTCCGTAAAACGCCGGAATCCTTTTCTCGTTGAAAACAATCTTGCCGATATTGAAATCGCTCCCGATCTCCGCATTTACGGAAAGCTGAATCAGCCCCTTGTGAGCGGCAGAGCGGAAATCGAATCCGGCACGATTACTTATCAGAAAAAAGAATTTGACATCAACAAAGGCGTGATTGATTTTGTGAATCCTTATAAAATCGAACCCACGCTTGACATTGAAAGCGAGGTCAGCATCCGGACTTGGAAAATAACGCTCAACATTTCCGGTACGCCGGATCAGCTCAGTTTCAAACTGACTTCCGACCCTGCCGAAGAAGACGGAGACATTTTATCGCTGCTGCTGCTGGGGAAAAAAGCATCGGAACTGAGCGGGGGCGGAACCGGCGGCAGTTCTCAGTTTCCCACGCAGATGGTGACGGAAATGCTTGAAGAAAAATTCGGAAAAGACATTAAAAAAGCTGCGGGTCTCGATATTTTGGAAGTGAAATTTCAGGGAGAAGGAAGTCAGCAGGACCCGAACAGCGTGACGGTTACGGTCGGAAAAGAGCTTTCCCGCAGGCTGGCGGTGAAATACTCGATGGAAACCAAAAGCGGCGAAACGCTTCAGCGTGCCAGTGCGGAATATAAATTCCTTGAAAACCTTTTGGTGACAGGCTTTCAGGACGATAAGGGAAAATTCGGCGGGGAACTGCTGTTCCGAATGGAGTTCAGATAGCTATTATTTTTAGCCACGAATGGACACAAATTTTTCACGAATGGAAAACACGAATGAATAATATAAAAATATTCGTGATAGTTAGGGTTTTAATTTGTTTTGTAAAAAAATTCGTGTTCTTTTATTCGTGTCTATTCGTGGCAAAAAAAAACAACACACTCTTTATAACATTATGAAACGAAAATCAATCCTCAGCATTGCAGTCATATATCTCATGGTTGCGGGCAATGTTTTTTCGGAAGATAAAAAGCCTGCGGCGGTGTCCGAGCCGATCATCTCTGAAATCATTGTGGAAATTAATGACACTCCGGGAAACAGAACCGAGGAATGGACGGAAATGGCAAAGCGTCTGATTTTTGTCCGCAAAGGAGAGTCTTTTTCCGCAGAGAAACTTCAGGAATCCCTTGATGCTTTGAAAACATCCAAAAGATTTCAGACGGTTCATGCGGATTCCAAAGAAAGCGGAAAGGAAATTCAACTGATACTTTCTCTCACGCCGTTCCGGCAGATAAAAGACATTCAGATAGAAGGCGCATATCCTTTTTTTGAGCGGGAAATCCTCAACGCCATGACTTTTTACATCGGCGATGCTTATATAGAAACGGAAATTCCCAAACAGTCGGAACGGATCGAAAAAGTGTTTTCAGACGGCGGATTTCTCAATCCCAAAGCCGAACTGAGGGCTGAAGAAGACCCGGCAGACGGCAATTTTATCATTTACATCAAGATCAGAAGCGGGAGCTATTACACGGTTGAACAGCTTGAAATCAAAGGAAACAAAGCTTTTTCAGACCGACGCCTCAAGCTGAGAATGAAAACGTGGCTTGCATCGCTGCTTCCCGGCGGACCCGGGCGTTTTATCGAGAAGAATATCAAAGCCGATGTCAAAGACCTGATTGAATATTATCGGAAAAAAGGCTATGCGGATGTCACGATTGACCCCAAAATCGAGAAAAACACCGAGACAAAATGCGTTTCCATTGTTGTCAATATCAACGAAGGAATGCGCTATGATGTTCAATTTGAGGGCAATAAGGAATTTTGGGCATGGTTTACGCTGAAAGATGATCTGCTGTTTTTCAAAGAAGGAAACCGGAACAATCTGGGGATCAAAAAGAGCATCAAAAATATCAAAGCCCGTTATAAAAAAGCGGGTTATCTCAAAGCTGAAGTCAAGACCGAAGATGAGATAAACAGCGATGAAAATGTCCGAAAAATAAAGTTTGTCATTGATGAAGGTCCTCAGTCTGTTGTGTATTCGATCCAAGTTACAGGGAATGAGATATTTGAGCAGGAGAAAATCAAAAAGCAGATGCTGACCCGTGAGCCGGGTTTTCTCAATGACGGAGAATTTGTTCCCGAAACTTTGGATGAAGACATGGAGGCGATCCGCTCTTTTTATTTTAATCACGGATATTTGGATACGGCAGTCAACAAAGATGTGAAGTGGAGCGAAGATAAAAAGCAGGTTGAAGTCGGCATCAAGATTGAGGAAAAGATTCAGACAAAAGTTTCTTCGCTGAAAATTGCGGGACTCACGGTTCTGCCCGAAGCAGAAGCCCGTAAAGCCCTTCAGATCAGAGAAGGGTACCCGCTTAGGAAAGAACTGCTTCAGGAAGATGAGAGAAAATTGGCTTCCATGATTTCCGAAAAAGGCTATCCGCACGTAAAGATAAAAGGAGACATTGCTTTCAGCAAAGATCAGTCGCAGGCTGCGGTGAGCTATTCGGTGGAAGAAGGTCCCTACACGAAAATGGGAGAAGTTTATTTCAGCGGAAATTTCCGCACCCAGAAGAAAATCCTGCTCAACGAACTTGAAATCAAACCGGAAGCCCCTTTTTCACTGATAAAAATGCTTGAAAATCAGCGTAATATCCGAAACATGAACATCTTTGACTCGGTTCAGTTCAAAATGCCGGGGCTGAAAGAAAAAGCCGAAGAAGTCAGTCTGTTTGTGGAAACAGAGGAAAAGAAACCGTATTTTGTTGAAGTCGGCGTGGGCTATGACACCCAGAGAGAAATGTACGCGCACGCCAAATCCGGCGATCTGAACCTGTTCGGACTCAACAGAAAAGTGTGGATAGGCGGAGAAGTGAGTCAGATCGGCTATCAGACCGAAGCGGGAATCACAGAACCCAGACTTTTCGGCTCACGCACAGCCATGACATTCGGCCTTTTTGCAGAGGAAAAAGAGGAATTCAATCAGGAATTTGGGACAAGACTTTTCGGCACTTCATTAGGATTCAGCCGGAAATGGTTTGAAAAACTCAATACCGGTCTCACGTTCCGTTTTGAGCAGCGCAGCCAGTTCCGTGATGATATGGAGGCATCGGAAACCTCAGATATATATAGCGAAAGCGAATTTGAGAACAGACGAATCTTTATCACCACGCCTTCGGTGAGCTATGACAGCAGGGATTCCTTCATTCGTCCCAGAAAAGGCATTTACTCGGCATTGTCTCTTGACTTTTCCCAGGGGCTTGAAAACTCCTTGGACAATTTTTTAAAATACCGTTTTGATACAAGATTTTACTGGAGTCCTGCACAGCGTCTGACGCTTGCCTGTTACGGTCGGCTCGGTTATATCGAGCCTTTCGGTTCATCGGAGAAAGTTGCGGATGACCAGTTGTTTTTTCTCGGCGGCATTACAAATGTTCGGGGATTCAGTGAAAATCTGCTGCGCTTCAAATCTGACGGCTCATCACTCGGCGGACAGACGGCTCTTTCCGGGAGTCTGGAGGCAAGATTTGATCTGGGACTGAACTTTGAACTGACCGCATTTTACGATGTCGGAAAACTGAGCGACACGTTTGACGATGCAGATTCGGCGGAATTTCGTTCTACCGCAGGGCTGGGGCTGCGCTACATCACGCCCATCGGTCCAATCGGCTTTCTCTACGGCTACAAGCTGGACCGTGAAGAAGGCGAAAGTTCAGGACGGTTTCATTTTTCAATGGGTTATACGTTCTGAAGTATCAGAGCATGGACAGCTTTTCTCGTTCCCACGCTCTGCGTGGGAACGCAGCCCGGACGCTCCGCGCCCGCCCCGGCCGGCTCCGCGGGGACGTTCCCGACTTGACAGCCCTGTCCCTTTGAGGGAGGCAGGGGAGTGTCCTTGCAGATGTCATTACAATTCTTGCAAATCTATATCGGGAATTCTGCTTGAAAAATTTTTTTTCAAAAAAATGTCCCCGGAAAATCGTTTTTCCCTCTTTAAAAATCAGAGCGGGACAGAGAGAGTATCCGCTGCCTGAGCAAATTAATTCCGATGTATCCGATATTCCGCAGGGACACGCAAGCAACATGCGTTTGTATATTAAATTCAATTTAGTCAGATAGTTAGCCATATTTTTTTAAAAAAAGGAGTAAAAAAATGCAAAAAAAGCGCATCAAAGATTGTAAAAAAGGCATATCTCTTATCATGTCGAAAGGTTTTCTCCTGTTTTTCATCCTCCTGCTGTTCCCGCTCGTTTCTTCAGCCCAGTCTGATCTCCGAGACACGGTTCTTGAGCGCAAAAGCTTCGGGAATGAATATTTGGAACAAATGGATACAAATGCGGACAGGACCCTCGATGTGTCCGATGTTGTCAAGTCCGCAAAAACCCTTCCCGATACAGGGCTTCCCTCCGCAAGTTTTGAAAAGGCATCATCGGAAGTTTCGGAAGGAGATGACGCAATCAATGTAAAGGTAAATTTTTCAAAACCTTTTGCCGGTACGCTGAAATATACTGTTTCAGGAACAGCTACCGCAGGTTCTGATTACGGAACGATGAATGACAGCATTTTGGCAAACGGAGTTTATGCCAATATTCCTATCAATATCAGCGATGATGATGAATTGGAAAACGGCACGGAAACCCTTGTGCTGACTGTTTATTACAAAGACGGGGAAAATTTGGGATATGTGCCGGGAGTATCCACGCAACATATTGTTTATATTAGCGATAATGATGCCTTATGGAACGGCATCATTGAAAATAACGGCATGGCGCTGCATTTCCGCATGAAAATCATTCAAAGTCCGAGCGGAGCGGAAGCCGCTCTGATCGGCGACGGTTACGGTATCATACCGGGGATTGCCGAATGTACCGCCGACAATGTTGATTTTGATTCCGACTCATTTACCGTCGTAGTGGATGGGATAGATGTTCCCAATACGCTTTTCGGCGTGGAACTGAAACGGAAATTCGAGTTCAATGCAAATTCCGGCAGTGAAGGTCACATTGTTCAGGCTGAGTTGATAAAGGGCGCATTGAAAGAATCTGTGACATGTCCTTCCGAAAAAGGAAAGCAGTTTGAATACGCAACTGAGGGAACATTTACCTTAATCCGACAGATACCTTCTGTTGAATCGGAGGAAATCCGGTTTGAATAAGTCAATCTTCAAGTTTTTTACAGAAAGAGGAGTGCTGAAATGAGCGCAGCGAAATTTTAGCAAGTATATAAATGCTAAACCGATTTTATAAGATTAGGCATTTTAGCACTCCGGACAAAAAAGGAGCCGATGTTATGAAAAAGAGAATATTTTGTTTGAAACTGAATCTTACAAAACTGGCAGTAGCCGCGATCTTGTGTCTCGGTCTGATGCTGGGAATATCGAATTTGTCTTTTGCCGCTCAGAGCGTCAAAGCCGTGCGGGGCGATTTTAAGAACAGCTTTTTCTCCGGAGGACATGTCGGGCTGACGCTCAAGAGCAGCAGTTTCGGGCTGGTTTCTTCTTCGCTGGGGCAGATTGTCGCAAAAACAATTCCTTATCCTGATTTTGAGAAAGATGCCGCAAATCAGGCTCGGAAAATGCTGTATTATGAATCCGGCGACGCGACTGGCGATTTTGCAAAAGACAAAGCCGCGTTTCGTTACAAAGTATTGCTTTATGAAAAAAATGCAAACGGCATCACCGCACGCTTTGACAATATGGGCAAATATTGGACGGAAAATGACCGCAGCCGTGCATTGGAAGCCGGAAAGATCATTCTGAATGCGCTCAAATACAATCCCTATCATAAAGACTTGCGGAGTCTTCTCCTTGATATTTATTACGATATTGCGGTGGCTGACTTGACCAAAGCAACGGATAAAATGGTCGGGGCGAACAAAGCCGCAATGGGACCTCCGCTGGGTCCGATTGCGGAGAATGATTTTCAAATCAGTCTGGAAATTCAGTCCCTTGAACAGGCACTTGATCTGTATGAAGAAGCGATAACGCCTTATTTTAATCTTCTGAATGACCCGATGGGAATTGACATGAGCCGTGTGGATACGGAGGCTGCGGCAAAGGGCAAGCCTTTCGGATATTATCTTTTTGAAAAAGAAGTCCCTTCCCGCTCCGCTCGCGCGCTGAGTTACAAAAACGGAGACAAAATAGAATATGTCATTGAGGATGAAACGCTTTTCAAGGGATATAAGGACTTGGTTCTGCTTTTCAATGTGGAGCGGGACCTCACCCGGACGGCTGTGAAATTGGCAAGACTTTACGCGATGCGAAGCGGCGCAGGGGATATGGAAAAAGCCCGCAGTCTTATTCAGACCATGCAGCAAAAAATTTATACCGACGGTATTATCTTAAACAGGATATTTCCCGAATGTGAATCTGACTGCGCCGAAAGCCCTTCTGGGCTGACAGAGGCAAAATCCGGCTGGTCCCACGCATTGACCGAACTGAGCGGCGCAAGGAATTTTCTGGAGGGAAATGCAAATCCGCTGGGCTTTGACAAAGATTTTCTGGTACTGTGTTATGACACCGATACCACCGGAACGCAGACCTTCAAGGACACATATCAGTTTTTTGAGAACAGGCTTTTTCCAAGCGGGCAAGGTCCCGGCGGACAATTATCTTATGCCATTCAGAAATATGATGAGGCTGTGGCAAAGTATGAAAAAGTTCAAATGAACAAAGATCAGATTGCATCGGAGCTTGAGGGAATCAGAAATCAGTACGGACTCCGGCTTCAAAAGATTGTGGGCAAAGACCCTGCCCAGTCAGGCTATGAGACATCATCGCCGACTGCCGGAAGCGAAATTTCCCTTCAAAATCAGAATGTTGAATTGGCAAAACTGCGTATTGTTCGTAATCAGACGGAAATGGACAATCTGCTTGCACAGATCAACAATGAGATCGAGCGCAGGGGAAAAGAAGCCGG